>NZ_JBSFTP010000023.1:0-83305 GCF_053591315.1 Streptomyces sp. NPDC003042 | reverse complement strand
CGTCTGCTGAACCTCGGCAACGCGACCGGCCACCCGTCCTTCGTGATGTCGAACTCCTTCGCGGACCAGACCCTGGCCCAGATCGAGCTCTTCACCAAGCCGGCCGAGTACCCGACCGACGTCTACGTGCTCCCCAAGCACCTCGACGAGAAGGTAGCCCGTCTCCACCTCGACGCCCTCGGCGTCAGGCTCACCACCCTGCGCCCCGAGCAGGCCGCCTACATCGGCGTCCAGGTCGAGGGCCCGTACAAGCCGGACCACTACCGCTACTGATCGCCATGACGACTCTCGACGAGACACGTGATCCCTGGCTCCCGGACCGGCTGTTGCGAGCCGAACGCGACGCCTTGATGCCGCTCCTGCGCCGCACACCCCCGGCGGCGTTCGAGTTGCGCACGGCGTGCCCGGGGTGGACCGCCCGCCAGGTGCTCGCCCACTGCGCGGCCGCCCTGGTGCGGATTGTCGAAGGGCGGCTGGACGAGGGAGTGTTCCTCCCCGCCGCCAACGCGGCGGACGTCGCCGAACGCGAAGACTGGCCGCTCGCCCGGATTCTCGACGAACTCGAGCGGGGCTTCACCGAGGCCGGGCCGCAGATCGCCGCGGGCGACGGCACGCTGGACGCCGTGGCCCTCGGGGAGTGGGTCCACGCCGGCGACGTCCGCGACGCGTTCGGAGAGCCGGGGGCGTACAGCGGGGACAGTCTGACGCTCGCCCTGTCGCTGCTGCGTACCACCAGCCGTAAGCGGGACACGCCACGGCTGGTCGCGGAAGTCAACGGCCTCGACGGCCTGTGGGTGCTGGGGAACGAGGAGGAGGGGCGGCCCGCGGCCCGCTTCCACGGCGACGCGGCGACGCTGATCCGCCTCTACTCGGGCCGTCCGCTGGTCGCCACCCGCTACGAACTGACGGGTGCGACGGAACAGGAACTGCTGATCTACCGGTGACGGGCGCAGCCCGGTCCGGTCCACGGTCCACGGCGGACCGTCCGGGCCTCAGTCGATCTTCACCACCTGGAAGGCTTCCGCCATCCGCCCCGGTGGAAGCCCCGCCGCCCTCGCGTGCTCGCCCAGCCAGTCCCGCAGCAGTCCCGCCAGGTCGTCGAAGTGGGCCGTCTGCGAGGTGTGGATGCGCAGGGCCTCGACCTTGCGGTCGAAGACGGGGGTGACGTCGACGTACTGGTTCGGTGTGGGTCCGGTCATCAGCCACAGCTCGGGCACGATCCACGGCTCCAGGCCTTCCTCCTTGAGGAGGGAGGGGTGCGCGAAGGGATTGCGCGCCTCGGGGTAGATCGCCCGCAGGGCCGCGTCGCCGACCGCCCGGTGGTCCGGGTGCAGATCGGCCACGCGGGCCCAGTTGATCTCCGGGCTGGGGATGACGGCGCGCTGCGGGCGAACCTGCCGGATCACCCGGCACAGGTCGCGGCGCAGTTCCACGCCGGGCTCGACGAAGCTGTCGGGATAGCCGAGGAAGCGGACGTCGTCGACGCCGCTCCGCTTGGCCGAGTGCACCTGTTCTGCCCGCCGGAGGGCCCCCATCGCCTGGCGCGGCAGCTGTTCGTCGTACCCGCCGGCGCCGCCGTCGGTGACGATGCAATAGGTGACCCGGGTCGTGCCCTGGGCGATCCACCGCATGACCGTGCCGCTCACACAGAACTCGATGTCGTCCGGGTGTGCGGCCACCACCAGCAGGGATTCCGGGGCGCTGCGGTCTATGGGATCGGTCGCGAAGTGCTCCATGGGGCCAGCCTGTTGTGCCTGGTGGCGGCTTCGCAAGGCAACTCCTCTGGCGTACTTACGACATGACTCGTCTACGCCACTACAATTATTTGGCAAGTTCAAAGCATTGGCCTGATCATGTGTGCGTGGAAACCCGGAGGCACCGGCATGTGCAGGATTTTCGGCTCCTTCTCGGCCGGTGCGGCCCGCCCCGACCCCGCCGAACTCGCCGCGGTCTCCGCCCGGCAGCGGCACGGCGGTCCCGACGAGCACGACGTCCTCAGCGGGCCCGGCTGGTCCCTCGGATGTGACCGGCTCGCCGTGACCGAGCCCTGTGGCGGCCGACAGCCCTACCGGCTGCGCCACTTGCCCGGGATCACCGCCGTACTCAACGGCGAGATCTACAACCACCGCGACCTGCGGCGCACCCTCGCCGCCCGCGGCCACCGCTTCCCCGATGCCTGCGACGGCACCCTCCTGCCCGCGCTCTACGCCGAGTACGGTCCGGCCTTCGCCGAGCGGCTCGACGGCATGTTCGCCATCGCGGTCCTCGACCTGCGGGCGAGTCCCCGGCTCGTCCTCGCCGTCGACCCCATGGGCATGAAGCCCCTCCACTACCACCGCGGCGCGGACGGCTCGTTCCGGTTCGCCTCCGAGATCCCGGCCCTCCTGGCCTTCGACGGGATACGGATCACCCCGCGCGCGGACAGCCTCGACACGGTCCTCGCCACCCGGACCCCCTTCTCCGCGCAGACCGCCCTGGAGGGCGTCAGCGTGCTGCCCCCGGGCGCGACCGCCGTGGTCAGACAGGGTCGGGAACCGGCCGTACGGCGACGCCCCGAGCAGCCGACCGCGCTCCCCGAAGCCGGCTCCGGCACCCAGGACGTGCTGCGCCGCGAAGTCCGACGCCTCGCACGGGCCGACGTACCCGTCTGCGCCCTCACCAGCGGCGGTCTCGACTCCGCTCTGGTGACCGCGCTCGCCGCGGAGTACGCGCGCGAAACCGGAGCACCAGCCCTGCACACCTTTCACCTCACCTACCGGGGCAAGTGGCCGGACTCCGAGCACACCCACGCCCGCGTCGTCGCCCGGCACGCCCGGACCGTCCACCACGAGGTGGCGCTGGACCCGAGCGAACTCGGGTCGCTGCTGACCCGGGCCACCCGGCACCTGGGCCAGCCGAATGCCGATCCCGTCGCCCTGAGCACGTACGCCCTCTTCCGGGCCGTACGGGAGGCCGGATTCACCGTCGCCCTCACCGGGGACGGCGCCGACGAACTCTTCGGCGGGTACGCCCGGATGCGCGACGCCCTCCACGCACCCCCGGGCACCGACTGGGCCGCCTCCTACACCGACGCGCTGTCCGCGGCGCCCAGGATGCTCCGCGAGTACCTCTACACACCCGCGTACCGGGCCCACATCGCCGAAGTGGGCTCGGCCGCCGACCGCATCGAGCGGGAACTGCGCTCCACGCGCACGGACCGGCTCACCGCGATCACTGCCTTCGAGACCCGCCGGCGGCTGCCCGCCTACCATCTGCGCCGCGTCGACCACCTGAGCATGGCCTGGGCGGTCGAGGCCCGGATGCCGTTCTGCCAGCCCGACGTCGCCGCGCACGCCCGCGCCCTCCCGTCGGCCGCCCGCAGCGGCAAGCGGGCGTTGTACGAGGCGGGGCGCGAGCTGCTGCCCGCCTCCGTGCTGAAGCGGCCCGAGCAGCCCTTCACCCTGCCCGTGGCCGCCATGCTCAGCCCCGGCAGCCCGCTCCTCGAACCCGTACGCGCCCTCCTGTCCCCGGAGCGACTGCTGCGCGCCGGTCAGGTCCGGCCCGACCGGGTGCAGCGCCTCCTCGCCCGGCACCTGGAGCGTCCGTCGGACGAGGACGCGCTCGCCCTCTGGGCCCTGGCCACCCATGAGTTGTGGACCGAGGTCGTGCGGGGGATGCGCATCCCGGCCGGATACGCCGCGGCCTGCCCGCCGTGGCGTATCCACGCAACGGCGTGAGTGCGCAAGCCTCTCGGAGGGCCTCGGGCCTCCTCCCCCTGTCAGGCTGATGTGGAGAGTCCCGCCCGTCGTGCCGGACGGACCGCGCGACCGCTTCAACCGCTCCTTCCATTTCGAGCCTCGCTGAGTACTTCGCACCACAGCGTCAAGGAGGTCCCATGAGCACCCCTTTCTGGATCACCGCGACCCCGCCGGCCACCCACGGCGAACTCCACATCGGTCATCTCGCGGGACCGTACGTCGCGGCCGATGTCCTGTCCCGCTACCTGCGTGCCGAGGGTGAACCCGTTCTGTTCAGCGCCGGCACCGCGGATCACGCCAGTTCCGTCCACCTGCGCGCGTTGCGGGCGGGCCGCAAGCCGGAAGAGGTCTCCGAGGGATACCGGGCCGCGATCACCACGGACGGGCTGCGCTCGGGCATCGAGTTCGACCACGTCGTGCGCCCGCGCCAGGACCGCGGGTACGACCGCTGGGTGGCGGACCTCTTCCGGACGCTCCACGCGGAAGGCGTCATCGCCGCCCGCACGAGGCTGCTGCCGTACTGCGAACCGTGCGACCGCTGGCTGCACGGCGCGCACGTCACCGGCTCCTGCCCGCACTGCGGGGTCGCGAGCGAGGGCGGGATGTGCCACGAGTGCGCCCGGCCCAACGACGGCGGAGACCTCGTGGCGCCGCGCTGCGCCCTGTGCACGGCCCCGGCCGTGCTCCGGCGCTGCCGCCGCCTCTACATCCCGCTGGAACCGTTCCGTGAGACCCTCGCCGACTACTGGACGGCCACCGGCCTGCCGCCACGCCTCGCCGCGCTGTGCGAGTCGCTGGTCGAGGACGGCCTGCCCGACATCGCGGTGTCGCACCCGGCGGAGTGGGGGCTGCCCGTCCCCGTCGACGGCTTCCCGGAGCACCGTATCGACGGCTGCTTCGAGGCGGCCGCGATGCACCTCTTCGGATACGGCGACGACCGGCCGCTGCCCGAACGCTCGCTGCACTTCTGCGGGTTCGGCCACGCCTTCTGCCACGCGGTGCTGCTGCCGGTGCTGCTCCTGTCCCGGGGCATCAAGCTGCCCCAGGACTTCTGCGTGAACGAGTCGTACGTCATCGAGGACCGGGCCATCGTCTCCGGCTCCGATCACCAGGTGTGGGCGCTGGACCTGCTCACCGAGTACGGGTCCGACACGCTGCGCCGCCATGTCCTGCAGGCCCGCCCGCTGGGCCGGCGGACGGTGTTCCACGCCGACCGGCTCGGCGCCGCCCGAACGGAACTGGACGAGAGCTGGAACAGCTGGCTGTCCCGGCTGTTCGCGGCGGTACGGGCGCAGAGCGCGGGCCTGGCTCCGGCGGCGCTGCCCGGTGGCACCGGCTGGGACGTCCTGGAGCGGCGACTGCGCAGGGCGGTGGAGGATCTGCGCGAGGCGTACGGACCCGATGCCTTCGATCCCCGCAGGTCGGTCGCGCTGCTCGACGAAGTGGTCCGTCTGGTGTCGGACTTCGGCCATGTCAACACGCACGAGGCCTGCCGGCCCACCGCCGACTGCGGCCACCTCCCGGCCCTGTCCGCCCAGTTGGCCGTGGCCTCGGCCCTCAGCGCCTGGGCCCGGCCGGTGATGCCGGAGGGCGCGGACCGGCTGGCGGCGGCGCTCAAGGCGGCGCCGGGCCGCCCCGTGACCGATGCGGCACTCGCCCCGCCCCCGCCCGGCACCCGGCTGGCTCCCCCCACGGGGCCGATCTTCGGCTTCTGACCACCATCCCCCTCCGCCGCGTTGCGCGCCGGCCGGCCACCAGGCGGGCGCAGGGCACGTGGCCCGTTCCCGTAGGAGCTCCACGTGTCCCTGCGCGTCGCCATGCTCAGTGTCCACACCTCGCCGCTCCACCAGCCCGGCACCGGGGACGCGGGCGGCCTGAACGTCTACATGGTCCAGCTCTCCCGCGCGCTCGCCGAAGAGGGCGTCGAGGTCGACCTGTTCACCCGTTGCCGGGGCGAGGACGGCCCGTCCCGGGTCGACCTCGCCCCGGGGGTACGGGTCCGCCACGTGCACGCGGGCCCGCGCGCCGCCCTCCCCAAGGAGGACATGCCGGGCCTGGTCGTGCCGTTCTCGCTGGCACTCATGAAGGAGCCCCGGCGCTACGACCTGCTCCACTCCCACTACTGGCTCTCCGGCCAGGCCGGCCGCATCGCCGCCGCCGGCTGGGGGATACCGCTCGTCCACACCGCGCACACCCTCGCCCTGGTGAAGAACGCGGCCCTCGCCGCCGGCGACACGCCGGAGCCCGAGCTGCGGATCCGGGGGGAGCGGCAGGTCACCGTCTCCGCGGACCGGCTGATCGCCAATACGGCCGACGAGGCGGGGGCGCTGCGGGACTTGTACGGGGTACCGGCAGGGCGCGTCGAGGTGGTCCACCCGGGCGTCGATCTGAACACCTTCCACCCCGGTGACGGGCGGGCGGCGGCGCGGGCACGGCTCGGCCTGCCCGCCGACGCCTTCATTCCCCTGTACGCGGGCCGCATCCAGCGGCTCAAGGGGCCGGACGTCCTGGTGGGGGCGGTCGCCGAGCTGCTCAGGGCTGCCCCGGCACTGCGCGGGCGCCTCCTCGTCCCGGTGGTCGGTGGGCACTCGGGGGCCGGACCGAGCGGCGGGGCCCGGGACCTGGCGCGTGAGCTGGGAGTGGCCGACGTACTGCGGTTCTTCCCGCCCGTGCCGCAGCGGGAGCTGGCGGACTGGTACCGGGCCGCGGACGTCCTGATGGTGCCCTCGCGCAGCGAATCCTTCGGACTGGTCGCGCTGGAGGCGCAGGCCTGCGGAACCCCCGTACTGGCCGCGGCTGTCGGAGGCCTGCCGACCGCTGTCCGGGACGGGGTGAGCGGGATGCTGGTGCCCGGCCACGATCCGGTGGACTACGCCCGGCGGCTGCGGTGGTTCGCGGAGCAGCCCGAGGCCGCTGCCGCCATGGGCACGGCCGCGGTGCGCCATGCGCGGGCGATGAGCTGGCAGGCGGCGGCCACCCGCACGCTGGAGGTCTACCGGCGCGCGCTGCGGGCCGAACAGCCGGCCGTCCACGCGCATGACGCGGGAGCGGCGCTGAGCGGGCGCCTCACCGGCGCCTCCCTGCCGGAGCCCCGGGACGGGTCCGCGGCGTCGCGTCAGTGTTTCGCCACGACGTGAGCGGGAGGCCGACCCGCGTCAGTCGAGCCGCGGTCAGTCGAGCCGCGGTCAGTCGAGCCCCGGTCAGTCGAGCCAGCCGAGCCGATGGGCGCGCACCCCGGCCTCGAAACGGCTCGATGCGCCGAGTTCCTGCATCAGCTCGGACAGCATGCGGCTCACCGTCCGCAAGGAGACGCCCAGCGTGCGGGCGACCTTCTCGTCCTTCATGCCGGAGGCCAGCATCTTCAGAGCTGCGCGCTGCTGTTCCGACAGGCCGTCCCCGCCGTGTTCGGCCGCGGTGTCGTCGCCGTACGGCGTGGCGGTGTGCCAGCAGTGTTCGTACAGCGCCAGGTAGGAGCGCACGAGCGCCGGGCCGCGGGCGAGGATCGCACCGGTGGCCCGGTCGTCGGGATGGACGGGCAGAACGGCGAACTGCTGGTCCGCGATGATCATGTTCATGGGGACGGCGGGTGACAGCCGGATCTCGACGCCGGCCTCGACCCGGCGGCGCAGCATCTCCGACGCCTCCGGGGAGGCGGTGATGCGCTGGTGGTAGATCGCGCGGATGCGCACGCCGTTCTCGATCTGTCGCAGGTCCCGGCTGAGCACCCGGTCCGCGACCTCGCGCACCAGGGCGGTCACGTGCATGGACGCGAGACTGTTCTGGATCACGTCGGTGATGTCCTCCAGCACCTGCTGGATCCGCCGGTAGTCGCTGAGGATCTCCACCTCGACGTCGGAGCCGCTCAGGGAGCCGGGTCGAAGGAATCTCGCCACCAGCGTCTCGAGCGTGCCGTAGGCGCGGTCGGATTCGTCCAAGTGCTCGCGGAGCCGCTCCCGTTCCTGCTGCAGCATGCGCAGGAGGGCGATCTCGGGATCGACCACGGCCACCGCGTCCGGTCCGGACTCCCAGGTGCCCGACTGGAGATCGGCACGGGTGGCGTGGGTGGTGCTCGTCGGCACGATGAGGCCGAGAGCGATCAGTTCCGCACGTCGCTGTTCGTACTCTTCGGACGGCAGCTTCAGCTCGTCGAAGACTTCGTCGAGATGGGACACCCCGCGCTGCCGCAGTTCCCGGTAAAGAGCGAGAACCGTGTCGGCCGACTGGATGCCGTTCCTCTCGTCGCCCGTCGACATCGCGAACCGACCCCCTGATCATTTGAATGCCCGTCACACTTTGTCACACCAGGACGATAACTTCAGGCGCCGATCAAGATCTGCCGTGGGTCACACAGGGCTTTGCGAAGTGCGGGGCTTCGCGTCCAGCCAGCCGAGACGCGCCGCTTTGACGCCTGCCTCGAAACGGCTGGCTGCCCCCAACTCCTGCATGATCTCCGAGAGAAGGCGACTCGCGGTGCGCAGGGAGACCCCGAGGTTGTGGGCGATCTGCTCGTCCTTCACGCCCGAAGCGAGCATGTGCAGTGCGGCTGACTGCTGTTCGGTCAGCCCACCGTCGCCGCGCTCGGCGGGGGAGTCCTCCCCGTAGGGTGTCGCGCACTGCCAGCAGTACTCGTACAGCGCGAGGTACGAGCCGACCAGTGCGGAGCCCCTCGCGACGATGGCGCCCGCGGCGGGATCGTGGAGGTCGGTGGGCAGCAGGGCGAAATTCTCGTCCGCGAGGAACATGCTCATCGGGACCACGGGGGAAAGTCTTATTTCCACCCCCAGTTCGGCTCGTTCCCGCAGGTGCCGGGCCATCTCCGGCACTGAGCCCGCGCGCCGGCCGTACATGGCCCGCACCCGTACGCCGCGCGCCAGTTGGCGCCGGTCCTCGTCCAGGGCGCGTGCGCTCTCCTCGCGGCTGACCGCACCCGTGTGCATGGTCTGGCGGTGGTGCGCCACGGAATCGGACGTCGCGGCTCGCTCCCGGCGGACCCGGCCGAGGTCGGTCACGATCTCCACCCCGACCTCGGGTCGGGGCCCGGCGCCGGCCCGCAGGACGGGCCCGGCCAAGATGTCCAGGGTGTCGTGGATGCGGCCGGCCTCCGCCAACCGGTGCCGCAGGCGCTCACGTTCGGTCCGGAGCAGTCCGAGCAGTGCGATGCCCGGTTCCACGACGGCGTGGCCGGTCGTGGAGTCGGAGCGTTCCAGCAGGCCGAGCGCGGAGAGCTCGGCCAGGCAGCGCTCGCGCTCTTCGGCCGAGAGTCCGAGGGAAGCGGCGGCGTTCTCCACGCCGGACTCGGGGCGTTCTCGAAGACCGAGGTAGAGCGCGAGGGTCCGGTCGTTCGCTCGCGGACCGATCCCGTACCTGCTCAGAGCGCAGCACCCCCTCCGGTCTCAGGCTCCATCCCCCGCCGTACGGCGGCAGCCGGGACAAAGGCCCTTGAACACTACCTCCGCTTCGCCCATCTGCCACTCCTCAAGGCCCCCACCGATCACTTTCGGCACCACGGTCTCCACGTTCTCCACCCGGCCGCACCGCACACAGAGCGCATGCTGGTGCGGCGTGCCGGAGATCTCGAAGACGGCCGGAAGTCCGGGGCGGTCGAACTTCGTGGCCAGACCCGTTTCGAGGAAGTGGCGCAGCATCTCGTAGACGGCCTGGCTGGTCAGGGTGCCGAGCCGCTCGCGGGCGGTCGCGGTGATGGCCTCGACGTCCATGTGGCCGCCCGCCGCCAGCACTTGGAGCACCTCCAGTCGGGGTCCCGTGACCCGCAGCCCCACGTCACGGAGCCGCTGGATCCCTGCCTCGCGGCCCGTCGGCTCCTCCACGACAGCCACTGCTCCGCCCGCCTCCATCAGCTGGGGACCGACACATACCTGGTCCACCCAAAGGTTTGAGGGCATCGTACCTCTTGCCGCCCCCACCGGAGTCGTGGACGGAGGCGGCTGCCGACGGTCAGCCGTCGGCGCGGCAGACGAGGAACACGCTTTCGGTCCGCTCGTCGATGCGGTGTCGCCGGCGGCTCTCCACGCGCAGCCCCGCCGCACGCAGTTCTTCCGTGAGCCGCTGCGGGTCGACGACCCATTTGTCCGTGGTCAGGACGACCCGCTCGGAACTCGACTTCCCCGTCCGCACCGCGTAGTACGTGATGCGCTCGCTCATGGCCGTCAGATCGAAGACCTGGCGCGCCACCACCCACTCCTCGATCCCGTCGAAGCGGGGCACCTGGAAGGCCCAGGTGCGATCGGATTCCTCGGACAGCCCCCGCAGCTGGTGCGCCGTGTAGTCGAGGGCGAGCGCGCCCCCGTGGTCCAGGTGCGAGGCGATCTCGCGCAGCAGCCCGGGACGGACGTGGGGCGGTACGGCGGAGATCATGGTTCCGGCCAGCAGCGCCAGCCGGTACGTGTCCAGCGGGCGCAGCTCCGTGAGATCGGCGCGCGTGGGGATCAGCAGCCGCGACACCTGCGGTGAGATCCGTCGGCCCCACGCCTCGAGCCGTTCCAGGCTCGCGGCGTCCTGGTCGACGGCCTCGACGCGGAAGCCGTGGCGGGCCAGGGGCACGGCGAGGCGACCCGCACCCGAGCCGAGGTCGAGGATCGGGCCTCCGGTACCGCGCGCGAGGCTCAGGTAGCGGACCACGTCCGCGCTGTGCGGCCCGAGCAGGGCGTCGTGCAGCCACACCGACTCCTGGTCGACGGGCGCCGTCGACTCGAGGCCGGGCAGGAAGTCCGAGGTGTCGCGGATGCCGGCGCCGCCCACAGCCGCGCCGGATCGGGCAGGACCGGCCTGTCCGGACTGCAGGAACGGCACAGGCGCAGCGGGCGCGACGGGCAGGTAGGTGCTGCTCTGTGTGTGCATCGCTCCTCCAGGGGCTCGTTCGCTGAGGAAATCCTGTCCTGTGAGGGAGGGCGCGGACCAGTGAAAGGCGCTGCGTGAACACGCGATGGCGTGGATCTGCCACGCCCGGGTCGTACGTCAGAGGGCGCGGCTGAGCCGGACCGGGGTGAGGGGGGTGAAGCCGTGGCGCGTGAGGAACGGCAGCGCCGGGTCCTGCTCGACGGGGAGGGTGATCCGCTGCGATGTCGCCCCGTACGCCCGCATCCGTTCGGTGACCGCTTCCAGCAGAGCCGTACCGATGCCCTGGCGGCGTCGGCCGCGAGCGGCGCAAGCGGCGTAGACCTCGCCCTCGGCGGGGACCGGGACGCCGCCCGAGGCAGCACCGACGACGACGCCGTCCGCGTCCACGGCGACGAGCCACCCGAGCCAGCCGGGCGCGCCGCCGGGAATTTCAATTTCCGCTCTTATGCGGGGGAGTGAGCAATGGTCCGACACCAGCCGTTCGACGGGCGTCTCGCCGAGCGCGGGGCCGTAGCTGTCGCGAATCCCCTCGGCGAGAAGCCGGGATATCGATGTCGCGTCACCGTGTGCTGCCGTTCGCACGTGAGCCAGCAGCATTCGTCCGTACCTCTCGCCGTCCCCGGTCCTGCGCTCGCACGTGTCCACGATAGCGGGGAATTCGAGTGGTGGATGCCGAGGCATATCTACGAATTCCCTTAGTAAATAAAGGGGGTTGGCAGTGGAGTTAACCCGGTACCGAGCAACAGGCAAGGATCAGAGGGGTGATGGCCACCACGGCCGTCGCCACCGCGAACAGCCCGCGCAGTACCGGATGTCCCCCACCCATCGGCGTGAGGATGCGGCGCATCCGCAGCGCCGCCGAGGGGCCGCCCGCCGCGAACGCGTCGCGCGGGGAGCGCCCGACTGCCAGGGTGTAGAGCGCCGTGGCCAGCGCCTCGCGCGAACTGACGTGCACCGCCTGATCGTCCGCCGCCATCTCCAGCAGCAGCGGCACGGCCTTCCCGCCGAGGCGGGCCAGCGGCAGCCAGGGGAAGACGGCCGCGTACGCTCCGGCCGCGGCGACGAGCACATGGTGACGACCCGCGATGTGGGCCCGCTCATGGGAGAGGGCGGCGGCCAGCTGCGCCCCCGTCAGGGTGGTCACCGCCCCTGACGAGACCACCACCTGGCGCGACCGCCCGGGAAGGCAGTACACCACGGGACGCGCGTCGTCCAGGACGGTCACGCCCAGCTTCGGCTCGTACCGGCCGACCAGTCGCAGCAGTCCCGCATGCCGGGAGCGCGCCCGGCGGGCCCGCACGACCTCGTGCACGAAGCCGGTGACGGGCAGCCCCAGGACGGCGAGCGCGGTGGCCGCGGCGGCGTACTCGAGCCCCGTCGCCCGTGCCAGCCGGTCGAGCGAGGGAAAGCTCTGGGTGAGGGCCAGGGTCACGAGCCGGTGACTCGTCCCTGCGGGGAGGAGCAGTTGTGCGGGGATCAGCGCCAGCGAGAGCGCGAAGACCGTGCCGCACACCGCCCACACGCTGAGCGCCAGCCGCGGGACCTGCTGCGCCCAGTGGGCGCGGACCAGCATCCAGGGCAGCAACATCCCGGTGGCGAGGACGAGTCCGAGGGGCGGCAGTACGTGATGGTTCACCGCTCGCTCCGGGGGCCGTCGGCCGGACGGCCGCGACGGGCGGTGCGCAGTACGGCGTCCAGCGTCTCCACGTCCTCGTGGGACATGCGTTCCACGAAACGCAGGAGCGTGGCCTCGCGGTTCTGGCTGTCGCCGAGCGCGTCCTCCATGAGGGCGGACGTGTACTCCTCGCGGCTGCGGACCGCCTCGTAGAGCCAGGCGCGGCCGGCCTTCTCGCGGCGCAGCCATCCCTTGCGGTGGAGAATGTCGGCCACCGTCATGACGGTGGTGTAGGCGACCTGGCGCCCCCGGTTTATGTCGTCGACGATCTCGCGGACCGTGGCGGGCCGTTCCCACCCCCACACCCGGTCCATGATCTCGGCTTCCAGCTCTCCCAGCCGGCGCACCCGCATCCCCCTCGCCCCCTGATCCCTCGCGAGTGGTTCATCGTACGGGCCGCTGCCCGCGGCCGGTGCGGCCGCCGAAACCGGCGACCGCCCCCGGAGGAGGAAGCCTCGTCCGGGGGCGGTCGCGGTGGCCGCAGCGGGTGGGCGCGCGGCGGTCCGCTCACGTTCGGATGAGCCGGGCGATGGCCTTCGACGCCTCGCTCACCTTGACCTTCGCCCGGTCTCCGCCCTCGGCGATGGCCTCGGCGACGCAGCAGCTGAGGTGCTCGTCCAGCAGGGCCACCGCGCAGGACTGCAGCGCGGCGTTGATCGCGGAGACCTGCGTGAGGACATCGATGCAGTAGGAGTCCTCGTCGACCATCCGCTGCACCCCGCGGACCTGGCCCTCGATGCGGCGCAGGCGTCTGATGACGTCTTCCTTGCTCTGTGCGTAACCGGCCACGGGGGCTCCTCAGTTGTCGGCTCAGTGGTCGGCGGCCCGGAAGCCGCGCAGTCGAAGGCTGTTGCCGACGACGAAGACGGAGGAGAAGGCCATGGCCGCTCCGGCGATCATCGGGTTGAGCAGCCCGGCCGCGGCGAGCGGAAGGGCGGCCACGTTGTAGGCGAAGGCCCAGAACAGGTTCGATCGGATGGTGCCGAGCGTCTTGCGGGCGAGGCGGATCGCGTCGGCCGCGGCCCGCAGGTCGCCCCGTACGAGGGTCAGGTCGCCCGCCTCGATGGCCGCGTCGGTGCCGGTGCCCATGGCCAGGCCCAGGTCGGCCTGGGCGAGCGCCGCGGCGTCGTTGACGCCGTCACCGACCATGGCGACGCTGCGGCCCTCGGCCTGGAGCCGCTTGACGACATCGACCTTGTCCTGGGGCATGACCTCCGCGATGACCTCGTCGATCCCGACCTCGGCGGCCACGGATTCGGCGACGGCCTTGTTGTCGCCGGTGAGGAGGATCGGCGTGAGGCCCAGGGCGCGCAGGCGCCGGATGGCCTCCGCGCTGGTGTCCTTGACCGCGTCCGCGACCTCCAGGACCGCGCGGGCCTCGCCGTCCCAGGCGACCGCGATGGCGGTGCGGCCGGCGGCTTCGGCGTCCGCCTTGGCGCGCTCCAGCCGTACGGGCAGCCGCATGGCCCACTCGGCGAGCAGCTTCTCGCGGCCGACGAGGACGGCGTGGCCTTCGACGACGCCCTGGACGCCGAGCCCGGGGATGTTGGCGAAGTCCTCGGGGGTGGGGAGCGTGCCGACCCGGGCGGCCGCTCCCGCGGCGACGGCCTGCGCGATGGGGTGCTCGGAGGAGTGCTCCAACGCCCCGGCCAGACGCAGGACTTCGGACTCGTCCGTGCCGTCCGCGGTGTGCACCTTGAGCAGGGTCATCCGGCCGGTGGTGACGGTTCCGGTCTTGTCCAGGACGATGGTGTCGACCTTGCGGGTGGTCTCCAGGACCTCGGGGCCCTTGATCAGGATGCCGAGCTGGGCGCCCCGGCCGGTACCGACCATGAGGGCGGTCGGGGTGGCGAGGCCCAGGGCGCAGGGGCAGGCGATGATCAGTACGGCGACGGCGGCCGTGAAGGCGGCCGAGAGGCCGGAGCCGGTGCCCAGCCAGAAGCCGAGCGTGGCCAGGGCCAGCCCGATGACGACCGGTACGAACACCGCGGAGATCCGGTCCGCGAGGCGCTGGGCCGCGGCCTTGCCGTTCTGCGCGTCCTCGACCAGCTTGGCCATCCGGGCGAGCTGGGTATCGGAGCCGACCCGCGTGGCCTCGACGACCAGGCGGCCCCCGGCGTTGAGGGTGGCGCCGGTGACGGAGTCCCCGAGGGAGACCTCGACGGGGACGGACTCACCGGTGAGCATGGAGGCGTCGACGGCGGAGGAGCCCTCGACGACGGTGCCGTCGGTGGCGATCTTCTCACCGGGGCGTACCAGGAAGCGGTCTCCGACCTGCAAGTCGGCGGTCGGCACGGTGACTTCGCGTCCGTCCCGCAGCACCGTGACTTCCTTGGCGCCCAGTTCCAGCAGCGCCTTGAGGGCGGCGCCGGCCTTGCGCTTGGACCGTGCCTCGAAATAGCGGCCGGCCAGGATGAAGGCGGTTACTCCGGCCGCCGCCTCCAGGTAGATGTTCCCGGCGCCGTCGCTGCGGGCGATGGTGAACTCGAAGGCGTGCGTCATGCCGGGCGTCCCGGCCGTACCGAAGAACAGCGCCCACAGCGACCACAGGAAGGCGGCCGTCGTGCCGACGGAGATCAAGGTGTCCATGGTGGCCGCGCCGTGCTTGGCGTTGGTCCAGGCGGCGCGGTGGAAGGGCCAGGCGGCGTACGTGACGACGGGCGCGGTCAGGGTCAGGGAGAGCCACTGCCAGTAGTCGATCTGCAGGGCGGGGATCATGGCCATGGCGATGACCGGCAGGGCGAGCGAGACCGCCGTGACGAGCCGCTGCCGCAGGGGGCGCAGTTCGTCGTGCTCGTCCGGCTCCTTCCCGGTGCCGGACGAGCCGTCCGTACGCGCGGGGGCCGGCTCCTGCGCGGTGTAGCCGGTGGCTTCGACGGTGGCGATCAGGTCGGCGACGGAGATGTCGGCGTCGAAGGTGACCTTGGCCTTCTCGGTGGCGTAGTTGACGGTCGCCTCGACGCCGTCCATGCGGTTGAGCTTCTTCTCGATGCGGGCCGCGCACGAGGCGCAGGTCATGCCGCCGATGGCGAGCTCGACCTGGGCGGCGCCGGGAGTGATGGTGGTCATGAGTGCTGCTCCTCGTTCGAGCGCGGGGTGGGGGCCGGGGCCCGGTGGGCGGTGGACGGACGGGGCCCCGGCGGCCGGTGGGTCGGGGTCGGGCGGAGTATCAGGCCCGGCCGGTCACTTCGTAGCCGGCGTCGTCGACCGCCGCGGTGATCGCGGCGTCGTCGGGGTCGCCGGCCGTGGTCACGGTGACCAGGCCGCCGTCCACGTCCACGTCGACGGAGAGGACTCCGTCGAGCGCGCTGACGGACGTGGTGATGGCGGTCCTGCAGTGTCCGCAGGTCATGCCGGACACGCGGTAGACGGTGGCGGTGCTGTCGACGACGGCCGTGGCGGTCGTGGACTCGCCGGCGTTCGTGCCGCAGCTGCCGTCAGGGGTACAGCAGGAAGACATGACCTTCTCCTCGATCGATGCGGATGATGGTGTGGATACCCAGTGGGGGTATGAGCCGACAGGTCTCAGGTATACCCCCTGGAGGTATGGGTCGCAAGTGTTTCCCCGGCTTGACTTGGTACCCCCCGGGGGTATGGTGAGCCCATGGAACCGCTGGATGCGGCACTACGTCGTTCGGGAGAGCAAGCATGAATACCGGAGTGAAGATCACGGCCTTCGCCGCCACCCTCGCGGCCGCCTTCGGCGCCGCGTACGGCGTCGGGGCGGGTGTGGGCCCCGTGGGCGCGCCGCCGAAGACGCAGCACGCCGGGCACGCGGCGGCGCAGACGCCGGCCGAAGGGGGCGCCGGGCACGCGGACCACGACAAGGCCGCCCAGGGACCGGCGGCCGGGGGTCTGCAGATCTCCGAGGACGGCTACACGCTGAGCCTGGACACCCCGCGGATCGCGGCAGGCCGGGGTGAACTGAAGTTCTCGGTCAAGGACGCGGCAGGACGCAAGGTCACCGCCTACAAGACCGAGCACGGCAAGGAACTGCACTTCATCGTCGCCTCACGCGACCTGACCGTCTATCACCACCTGCACCCGGTCCGCGGGGCGGACGGCACCTGGTCGACACCGGTGGACCTGCCCGCGGCAGGCCCGTACAAGGCCTTCGCCGACTTCGCCCCCGCGGTGGAGGGCGCGAAGGGCGTCACCCTCGGCGCCGACCTGTCGGTGCCCGGCGCGTACGCCCCGAACCCGATGCCCGCGGCCGCCAGGACGGCGGAGGTGGACGGCTACCAGGTCTCGCTGGGCGGCACGCTCGACCCGGGCAAGGCGGGCGAGCTGGGGCTCACGGTCAGCAAGGACGGCAAGCCGGTCACGAACCTCGAGCCGTACCTCGGCGCGTACGGCCACCTCGTCGCCCTGCGCGACGGAGACCTCGCCTACCTGCACGTCCACCCCAACGAGGGCGGCCCCGGCCCGCAGGTCTCCTTCACGGCGACGGCCCCGAGCGCGGGAACCTACCGGCTCTTCCTGGACTTCCAGCACGAGGGCAAGGTCCGCACGGCGGCCTTCACCGTCCATGCGGGCGCCACCGCCGCCCCGGCCGCGGACACCACCCCGGCCGCGAACACCGCCCCGGCCGCGAACACCGCTACGGAGGAGCCGGGCGGACACGCTCACTGACCCGGTACCGGTGATCGCGTTCCCCGCCTCCCCGCCCGAACGGACGCCCCGGTCACGGCTGTTCATCGCCTCCCGCGAGGGGCCCGCGGGCCGGTCGGTATCGTGAGGCGTCCGGGCTCCCGCACCTGGACAGCCGCGACATCCGTTGCGGTAGTCGTCCCGTGGGAAGTCAACGCCCGGTACAAGGACGGATGGTGTGTTCTGTGGAGGGATCCTTGGGCGGGTCACGTGCCGGTGACGTTCCCACCGCCGCGACCGTGTGCGTCATCGGTGCGGGACTGTCAGGGCTGGCGACCGCACACGCTCTCTCGGTCAGGGGAATCGACTTCGTCTGCCTGGAGTCGGCACCGGACGTCGGCGGGATCTGGCGCCGGCCGGGGGCCGGCGAGCGGGGCCCGGCGTACCAGTCGCTGCATCTGAACACAGCCAAGCAGCTCACCGGTTACGCCGACTTCCCGATGCCCTCCGAGCTGCCCCTGTACCCCGGGCACCGCGATGTCGCCGCCTATCTGCGCTCCTTCGCCGAGTGGGCCGGACTGCTGCCCCGTATCGAACTGCGTACCGAAGTGGCCTCCGTACGACAGGACGGCGACGGCGCCTGGACGGTCACCAGCCGGGACGCGCGGGGCGAGGCGAGGCGACGGCGTTTCGAGCAGGTGATCGTCGCCTCGGGCCACAACACGGAGGCGGCGCTGCCGCATCCCCTGCCGCCGGGCTCCGACTCCTTCACCGGAACGATTCTCCACTCGATGGACTACCGCGACGGCAGCGACTTCGCCGGGCAGCGGGTCGTCGTCGTGGGGCTGGGGGCGTCGGCGGTGGACATCGCCGCGGACCTCTCCCGGCATGCCGCGCGGACCGTGCTCTCCGTCCGCCGGGGGCTGCACATCGTGCCCAAGCAGCTCTTCGGCATGTCCGTGGACCTGATCGCCGATGCGCCGTGGTGGAACGAGATGTCCTTCCCCGAGCAGCGGCGCTTCGTCGAGCAGGCGCTGCTCGTGGCGCGGGGAAGGCTGTCGGACTACGGTCTGCCCGAGCCCGACCACCCTGTCTTCTCCTCGGCCGTGACCATCTCGGACGAGATCCTCAGCCGAATACGGCACGGCGCGGTGATCCCGAGGCCCGCGATCGACTCCCTGGACGGCAGCCGGGTGTGCTTCACCGACGGAACCACGGTGGAGGCGGACGCGATCGTCTACTGCACCGGATTCCGCATGGCCTTCCCCTTCCTGCCCGCCGGGTGTCCGGCGGGTCCGCGGCAGGGAGCGGTCGAGCTGTACAAGCGCATGGTCGCGCCCGACCGGACCGGCCTGTACTTCGTCGGTCTGATCCGTCCCGTGGGCTCGATCACGCGCCTCGTGGAAGCCCAGTCGCGGTGGGTGGCGCGGATCGTCGCCGGCGACGTCGCCCTGCCGTCCGCGGATGTCATGCGCGAGGAGATCAGCGCGTACCTGAGCGGTATCGAGGAGCGCTACGGGCGGACCGCGGGTGCCTCCATCCAGGTGGACGTCGGTCCCTACCTGCGCGAGCTGCTGGAGCTCCAGGACGCGTAGGGTCCGACGTCCACGGGAAGCCCGCGGGGAGCCCGGGCGCAGTCGCGGGGACGTCTCAGCGGACGGCTTAGACCCGCGCGGACGGCACGGTGACCGGCGGTCTGACCGCGTAGGCCTCGGAGGAGATGTACGCGGTGACCCGTGGCGGCCGGCCCTGCTGGTGGGCGAGCGCCAGATAGGCGATGAGACCCACACCGTCCTGGAGGGGCCGGCCGGTGACGGCGGACAGCGACCGCGGCAGCGGGGCGGGGTCCATGCCGTGGCGGCGGAGCACGGCCACCGCCCGGTCGAGGGCCTCGCCGTCGTGGCGGGCGTAGTCGCGGACCGGGATGTGCAGGGTGAACCCGCTGGGCAGGCCGGTCTCCGTCTCGGTGAAGTTGTGGCAGCTCAGGCCCGGCCGCCGGTCGAGCGGTACGTCCTGCCCGTCCACGGAGTCGAGGCCCTCGGCGTCGGTGTCGTACCCGGCCGCCGTGCGGAAGAACCGCTTGATCTCCGTATGCTCCGGGCCGCCGACCATGCGGGACAGGCCGATCGCCCCCGCGGCCGACAGGTCGTGGTGCGCGAGGTAGACCTTCACCCGGGGGTCTTCCCAGGCACCCAGATCCAACGCGAAGAACACATGGCGATCGCTCGGGGGGAGCGCCGCGAACGCCTCCCTGTGGCCGAGACGGTGCAGGGCTTCCCGCACCGTCTCGGCGGAACGTTCCTGCCCGGACGCCGCAGGGTTCAGGTACACCTTGACCTTGGGCACTCCGCCGGGGAGCAGCTCCAGCGCGCACCAGAGCGCCAGAGGGCCCTCGGGGTCCCCGGGGAAGAACAGGTCCTCCAACGCGTCCAGCCGCGTGGTGTCGAATCCCCATCGCCGCCCCATCTCGCGAACGGCCCGCAGTCCGATGCGCCCGTTCTCCGCCAGGCTGCCGGCGCCGTACCCCGGCTCCAGCAGCACGCGCAGGGTCGGGTCCGCGTCCGGAACGAAGGACAGGGAGAACTCCACCGGCGTGTGGTCGTCGGAGAGGAAGGAGTCGTCGGGGGGCGGCAGATCGAGCGGCCGCTCGGCGACGGGGCCCAGCACCGTGAGCAGCGTCCGTGCGTACTCCGCGGAGTCCGCACCGTTCAACCCCGCGGCCTCGCACAGCCGCAGCACCTGTCTCGCCGCGTGCCCACCCAGCGTTTCCACGTCGGGCGTCGGCGGCGCGCCGAGCCGGGAGGCCGGCGCCGCCCCTCCCGCCGCGGACCGGAGCGCCCAAGAAGACACCCGCCGCGAAGGGCGGGTGTCGAGGGGGCCCACGTCGGTGGGGATGACAGCGGTGTCGGAGGGTATGTGTCCCACGACAACTCCTCGGCCTCGTAAGCAGTTCGGAATAACGCGTTGCTCACTACCCCCAGGGTGAAACGTTCATGCCGTGGCGGGGGAGCCGGAGCGAATGGGGTTGATCACCTCGTCAGCCACGTGAGGAACTGGCTCCACATTCCGCTGCGTTCGCGCTTGTGGCCTTCCTCGGCCTCGCCGGCGCGCGTCTGTGGGACCGTCGGACGTGCCGTCCTGGGCGGGGTGAACCGGGCGGGCAGCGTCGCGAGGCCCCGGTTGAAGGGGCCGGGGCGCCAGATGAGACTGTCCTCGGGCACGGCGAGTTCGACGTCGGGGAGCTCGTTGAGGAGGCTCTCGACCGCGGTCACGGTGATCTGCCGGGCGGGCTCCTTCGACGGGCAGGCGTGCGGGCCCGCGCTCCACGCCAGGTGGGCCCGGTTGCTGCCGGCCTTGCGTGCGGCGGACAGCGTCGGCCCCGTGTTGGCGGCCGCGAAACCGACCAGCACGAGATCACCCGCCCGCAGCTGCTCCCCGGCGAACTCCATGTCGGCTGCCGGGTAGTGCGGCGCGTAGTTGGACATGGGCGGGTTGTCCCACAGGGTGTCGTCGAGGGCCTCGTCGATCAGGCCGCCCCCGTCGGCGTACCGGTCGTCGGTGAGCAGCCGGTGCAGGACGTTGCCGATGAGGTTGCGCAGCGGCTCGGCGCCCGCGCCCAGGAGCAGGGCGAGCTGGTGGACCATCTCCTCGTCGGTCAGCTGAGCCTGATGTTCCATCAGCCAGGAGGTGACGTCGTCGCCGGGGCGCTCGCGTTTGAGCGCGACCAGTTCGCCCACGGCCCGGAACAGGACCTCGGTCGCCCTCTCGGCGTTGACGCCGTCGAACATCCCGGATATGCCGAACAGCACCCGGTCGCCGATCTCCGCGGGGCAGCCGAAGAGTTCGTTGAACACGAACAGCGGCAGCTGCCTGGCGTAGTCGCCGAGCAGGTCGGCCGAGCCGCGGGAGCCGAACTGGGCGATGAGGTACTCCGAGATCTTCTCGGTGCTCCGGCTCAGCTTGCGCGGGTCGACCCGCGCCATGCTGTCGGTGACCGCCTGGCGCAGCCTCAGGTGCTCGGCGCCGTCACTGAACATGCAGTTGGGGCGGTACGCGAGCAGCGGTGTGACCGGGTTGTCCGGCTGGACCCGGCCCTCGTTGAAGGCCCGCCAGCGGCGCGCGTCCTTGCGGAAGGAGCTGGAGTCCTGCAGGAGTTGCAGCGCCGTCGAGTAGTCGGTGACGAGGGTGGCCTCCACCCCCGGAGCGAGCTCCACGGGCGCGGTCGGGCCGTAGTGGCGCAGGTACGCGTAGTACGCCTGCGGATCGGCCGCGAACCCCGGTCCGTGCAGCGGCACCCGGCCGCCGGCATCGTGGGCGGGACACCCGGGCGGGGGCACGGGTGCGGTGGGTCGAGCGTCCAATGTCTGCTCCTAGTGAGCGCGGTCCAGCAAGTAGCGGACGAGTGTGATCAGCGCGTCGGCGGACGACTTCGCGTCGCGCGCGTCGCAGGTGACGACCGGGGTGTCGTCGAGCAGGTCCAGCGCCTCGCGCAGCGCCCGTTCCTCTCGATCCGGCGTGCCGTCGAAGCGGTTGACGGCGATCGCGTAGTCGAGGCCGTACTGCTCGATCCGGTCGATCACCTCGAAGGAGTCCGCCAGCCGCTCGGGGTCCACGAGCACCAGCGCTCCGAGCGCGCCGCGCGCCATGTCCTCCCACATCTGCACGAAACGCAGCTGACCGGGCGTTCCGAACAGGTACAGCACCACGCGTTCGCTGATGGTCAGACGGCCGAAGTCCATGGCCACCGTGGTGGTGGTCTTGCTCCGGACTCCCTTGAGGTCGTCGAACGACTCGCCGGCGCGTGTCATCGTCTCCTCGGTGGACAGCGGAGGGATCTCCGATATCGCGCCGATGAAGGTGGTCTTGCCGACGGCGAAGTGACCGACGACGAGGATCTTCACGGCGGTCTGCGTCGCTCCACCACGGACGTACGCCTGTTCACGCAAACTTGGCGCGGAGTCCATTCAGCACCTCCTCGAGGATGTGTCTGTCCGTGAGCGGGGCCCGCTGCACGGGAGGGCGGGTGATGAGGTAGCCGGCCTCGGTGAGGGCGGAGAGGAGGATCTTCACCACACCCATGGGCAGCCGCGTGTGCCCCGCGATCTCGGCGACCGAGAGGTAGCCGGCGGTGCACAGGTCCAACAGGCCCTGCTCCTCCGGAGACAACTGGGTCGGACGCTGCTGGTCGTCGCCCGCCGCGGTGACCAGGGTGATCAGGGACAGCTGCTCCTCGGCGGGCAGGCCGCGCCCCTTGGTGATGACGTAGGGACGCACTAATTCCGTGGCCCCGGCGTCCAGTTCGTCGAAGCGGGTCATGAGCGCATGCCGAGGTTCTCACGCGGCGGTGTCGTCAAGGCCTTGCCCAGCTGGCCGACGAGCTGCTGCATCCGGAAGGTGATGTCCTGCATGTCGACGTCCGGCGAGGCCGAGACGCCGAGGTACGCGCCCTCCCCGGCGGAGATCAGGAACACCCAGCCGCCGTCGAACTCGACCAGCGTCTGGCGCCACTTCAGGTGCCCTCCCTCGACGAAGAAGCCGAGCGAGCGGCTGAGCGACTGCACGCCGCTCATCGCGGCAGCGACCGTGTCCGCGTTGTCCTTGCCGAAGTCCTTCGTCCGGGCCATCAGCAGCCCGTCCGCGGAGACCAGGACCGCGTGCAGCGCCCCGGGAATCTCCAAGGCGCTGTCAAGCATCCATGACAGATCGTTGTTCACGAGACCTCATGCCCTTCGCTGCTCGCATCACGTGTGCTGCTCGTCTGATCCGCCGAGGCCGGGGGTGCGCCCCGTCCGGATTCCGTGCCTCGCTGGAACGCCCCCATGATCGCCGCGGCTTCCGCATCGGAGCGGGTCGCCGCGGGTGCGGCCGACGTGCCGCCGGGCACGATGGCCATCGGTCGCTTGCGGCTGCGCTTCGGCAGACCGTCGACGGTCGAGGACGTGCTCACCGCGGATTCGGGGCCGCTCGGATCCGTCGCGGAGACGGGGACGGCCGGCGCCGGGGTCTTCCTCTCGGGCATGCCGGTGAGCAGCTCGTGCGGCAGGAGGAGGACCGCGCGGACGCCTCCGTACGGTGAGCTGGAGTCCACCGACACCTCGAAGCCGAAGCGCTCGCAGAGCACGCCGATCACCGCGAAACCGAACTGCGGGGGGCTGCCGAGTCCTGAAACACCGGAGACCCGCTCACTCGACAGGAGCTTTTCGGCTCTCGTCCTCTCCTCGTCATTCATACCGACACCGGCATCGTCGACGACGATGCAAATGCCCTTGGGTACGGTACGAATATTGATTTCGACCACGGTGTCCGGGCTGGAATAACTGGTGGCATTGTCGAGCAGCTCGGCGAGAGCCAGCGCCACGGGTTCGACGGTCCGATTGGTGATACCGAAGTCGACCTGCGAAAGGATCTCCACTCGCCGGTAGTGACGGATCCTGCCCTGCGCGCTGCGGACCACGTCATAAACCGAGGCGACCTCGCGCTGTCGCCCCAGCCAGCCGTCACACAACACAGCGATGGACTGGGCGCGCCGTCCGAACTGAGAGTTCGTGTGGTCGATCTCCAAGAGGTCCTGGAGGATGACGGACTCGCCGTACTTGCTCTGCAGCCCGGAGATGACCGCCTGCTGCTCGGCGGCAAGGCCCTGAAGCGTTCGCATCGCGGACTTGAGGACCGTTTTCGTCGCGTCCTGGGCCTGCTCCTTCTCGGCCTCGACGGATTTCGAGAAACTGTTCTCCAGATCGGCGTAATGGGCTTTGATCTCTTCGATCTCGCCCCGTAGAGCCCGTGCCGACCTGCGCTGGCGAACCATGACGGCGACCGCGCCGAGGACGGCGACGAGGAGGGCCCAGAGCACTGGGTTCTGTATGTGATGCGTCATAAGACTCTCTTCAGGCGACTGACGGCCAGTTGCTGAATTCCGTCAATGCGGATGGACCGGCGGACCGTCCGTACCCGGGGGTACCGCCCGGATGGCCGCAGTGGTCGGATATGTCGTCTTGCGCCCATCCGTCGCTCCGCAAGTGCGATGATCGTATCACCGGGTGTGAGCAGGTGACCGACCGTCAAGAGCCGGTTGCGGGGTGGTCATTGACTCGATTCGGCCGGGTTCACCGGAAGTAAAAGAAGTGCGGAAGCCTCTCGCGACTGAGCTTGTCCCCCACCTCTCAAGGTGTCCGATAAAGGCAATCTATGACTTTCGGGACGTGGTGGCGACCGCCCTGTGGCGGCGGGCCGCACAGCGCAAGTGAGTTCGCGGACATTCGCCGGATGGCTTGGAATTGCTCAGCCCCGGTACGAGGCGGATCCGCCGCCGGCCGGGCGCGCCTGCCCGGCGTGGCTGACGGTCCACCAGGGCGAGTTACAGCACCTGGTCCACAACAGCTGCGTCCGGGTACGAGCTTCTGGCCCTTGAACCCGTGGGCTCGGCGGGTGGCGAGGGAAAGCGTCCGGCGTGAGCGGTGCGTATCTTGCGCGGTCCTGGTGCGAGCACTCCGGGACCGCGCTACGGTCGTCTGCGTCACGACTTGGGGGGTGCGCGTGTTGTCGGAAACATTGCTCGCGGCGGCTGCCGCAGGGGGCGCCGCGGTGGCGCAGGCGGCCGGGACCGATGCCTGGACCACGCTGCGGGGGCGGTTGGCCCGTCTGTCCGGCCGCGGGGACGAGCCGCGTGAACAAGCCGAAGCGGTGCTCCTGGACGCGACCGGTGCGGCGCTGTCAGCCGCCGCGGACCCGGACGTGGCCGACACGGAGCGCACCCGCCAGGCAGAGCTGTGGACCGCCTGGTTCGCAGCGACGCTGGAACGTCTGTCCGAGGCGGAACGGGAGCAGGTAGCGGCCGGGCTGCGTGCGCTGCTGGACGGTCCCGTGCCTGCCCAGGACAGCGGCGCGAGCATGAGCCGCAACGTTGTCAACGGTCCGGCGATCACCCAGGTCGGCAACCACAATCACCAGACCATCAACCTCGGCCCGGGGGCATGACGACCCCTCATGTGCGGGGCAACATCTACAACGGCCCCAGCGTGCACCAGGTCGGCGACCACAACACCATCAACATCCATGCCAAGGGAGCCGACTTACGCCGGCGTCTGGGCGAGTGGGACGATCTGGCCGGCAAGGCCCGACTGCCCAAGTCCCCGTCATCCCTGCTGGAGGCGCACCGCGCGGTGGTCCCCTTCCGTGGCCGCGGCGAGGTGCTGAGGCATCTGCGGGCCTGGTGTGCGGAGCCGGGCTTCGGCGTCCAGTTGCTGTACGGGCCGGGCGGACAGGGCAAGACCCGCCTCGCCCGCCACCTGACCGACCGACTCGGCGAGGACGGCTGGGACGTGCTGTGGCTCGCCCGTCACGTGGTGGCCGGCGACCTGATGGCACTGGGGGACATGGCCACGACCACCCGGCTGGCTGTGGTCGTCGACTACGCCGAGACCCGCACGGACCAGCTGCTCGTGCTCCTGGAGGCCGCCGTCCGCGCCCCGGGCGCAGCGTTCAGGGTCCTGCTGCTGGCCCGGACCGCCGACGACTGGTGGTCCGAGTTCCAGGACCGGGCCCGCCTCGAAGAGCTCTACGGGGCTCCCGGCATGTTCTTGTCGCCGCTGGAGCCGCAGTCGGCCGACCGCGCCGACGCCTACCGCCAGGCCGTGGACGCCTTGGCCCGCGCCCTGCCGGGGGTCTCTGGGCAGCAGGACCACGATTGGCCCGCTCTGGCCGCGCGCGTGGCGGACCCGTCCTCGGGTCCGTCCTCGGGTCCGTCCGCCGACCGGTTCCAAGGCCCCGGCATGGAGATGGCCCTCACCCTGCACATGACCGCTCTCGCCGACCTGCTGGATGCCGCCCGCGACGCGGCGGCACCGCCCGGGGCCGGACGTACCGGAACCGGAACCGGCACAGGCACAGGAACCGGAACAGGAACCGGCACAGGAACCGGCACAGGAACCGGAACCGTGGAGGAACGGCTGCTCAGCCACGAGCGCGTCTACTGGCGGGCCGTCGGCGAGAGGCTTGGCCTGAAGCGGGCGAAGGCCATCGACGACGCGCTGGCCGCCGCGTTCCTCTGCGGTGCCGCCGACGCTGACCAGGCCGATGCCCTCCTGGCCCGTGTGCCAGGCCTCGAGGACCAGAGCGCCGACACCCGGGGCGCGTTGGCCGGCTGGATCGCCACCCTCTACCCCCCGCCCGATGACGCGCAGGTCTGGGGCAGCCTGCATCCGGACCGGTTCGCCGAGTTCTTCGTCGGGGAGCACCTGCGCAACCGTCCCCGCCTCCCCGACCGGCTGCTGGACGGAGCGACCGAGGCGCAGGCCACACGCCTGCTGACCCTTGTCACCCGCGCCGCCGCCCACCCCGCCCACCGTGACCGTCTCGACGCGCTCTTGACCGACCTCTGCGTCCGTCACCCGCGCGTTCTGGGCCCGCTCGCCGTCGATGTCGCCACCCAGGTGGAGCGGCCGGAGCCGTTGGTGGCGGCCCTGTACCGACTCACTGATGACCCCGCCATGGAGTTCGTGGACCTCACGCGGCTGGCCGACCGGCTTCCCCGGACGACCCACCACCTTGCCGCCTGGGCCCTGCACGTGACCCAACGGCTGACCGGCCTCCACCGTGCCCGAGTCCAGGAGGACCCGGCCTCTGCCCACGTGGCCGACCTGGCCAAGATGCTGCGCCAACTCTGCCTCCGGCTCGGCGGTATGGGGAAGAAGCAGCAGGTCTACGCCGTCTCGGCCGAGGCCGTACGGATGCTGAGGCCCCTGGCGCGGACCGAACCCGACACGTTCCTGCCGCACCTCGCCGCCTGCCTGCACAACCTGTCCATGGGACTCGATGACCTGGGGCGGTGGCAGGAAGCGGTGGGAGCCGCCCACGAGGCCGTCGCGCTCTACCGTCGGATCACCTCCGGGCCGGCCCGCGGTACGTACCTGCCCGAACTGGCGTACAGCCTGAGCAGGGTCGCGCAGGCCGAGGGGCAACTGGGCCGGGCCGAAAGGGCACTCACGCCGCTCGAGGAAGCCGTCACCATCCGGCGCGATCTGGTGGCGGACCGGGGCGAAGCCCACCGACCGGAGCTGGCGGACGGCTTGAACAACCTGGCCTTGTGGCGGAGGGAGTGCGGACGGCTCCGGGAAGCGCTGGAGGCGAGCCGGGAGGCGGTAGGGCTCTACCGGACCCTGGCCGAGGAGCGCCCGGATGCCTTCCGCCCCGGCCTGGCCATGGTTCTGAGTACCCACTCCTCCTGTCTGGGGAGAACCGGACGGCGCCTGGAAGCACTCCGGGCGATCGAGGAGGCCGTCCACATCCGACGCGACCTGGTCCGCAAACGTCCTGACCTGTTCCGCCCCGACCTGGCCAGGTGTCTGAACTCCCTCGCGATCGCCCTGGGAGGGCTGGGAGCGCTGGGACGGCACCAGGACGCCCTGGCCGCCGTCGCCGAGGCCGTGGAGCTCTACCGGTCGCTGTACGACGAGGACAACGCGGCCTTCCGGGACGAGCTGGCCATGACGCTGAACACCTACGCGAACGACCTCCAGGAAGCCGGACGCACACCGGAGGCGCTGGAAGCCGCCCGCGAATCCGTCGGTCTCTACGGAGGCCTGGCCGATGAGTATCCCGAGGCGTTCACGGCAGACCACGCCATGAGCCTGCTGACCTATGCCAGCCAGCTTTCAGAAGCCGGACGGGAGAGCGAGGCCCTGGAAACCAACCGGCGAGCGGTCGCCCTCTACCGGCCACTCGCCGAGGCCAGGCCGGACGTGTTCCTTCCTGCCCTGGCCAGGAGTCTGAACAACCTCTCCGGGCCCTTGAGGAAGGAGGGACTGATCGATGAATCCCTTGAGGCCCTGGACGAGGCCGTCACCGTCAACCGCCGGATCCTGGCCGCCGACCCCGATGCTCCCGTGCGGCATGACCTGGCCATGAACCTGATGAACAGAGCCGTGGCACTGAACGAGGCGGGCCGGCCGGACGAGGCGGTGGACGCACGTGGGCAGGCGGTGGACATCCTGCGGGAGCTCGTGCGGTCGAGCCCGGAGGGCGCGACCGTGTACGCGCCGCAGTTGGGCGCGGTCCTCGTCGTTCTCGGCGAGCAGCTCACTGTGGCCGGACGACCGGATGAGGCGGCGGACGCCGTGCTGGAGGCCGTGGTCATCACCCGGCAGTTGCGAGCGGATGATCCCGGCGCGCACCTCGGGGACATGGGCTTTCGTCTGGCCTGCCTCTGCGAGTGCATGCTGCGGGCAGGGCGCCGCCGTGAGGCTCCGGCCCTCTTCGAAGAGCTGATCGCCCTCCTGGAGGGGCCACTTCAGCAAGACGGCTTCCAACCACCGATGCTGGCCCAGTCGTTGGCCGTGCTCGGTACCCTGCGGCACACCGGAGGGCACCCGGACGCCCGGAGCATCCTGCGACGTGCCGTCGAGGCGGCCCACGACGCGATCCGCGAAGACCCCGCGCACGAGCCCTCCCTGGTGTGGGCACTGCACGCCCAGGGCATCGAACTGGCCGAGACCGGAGAGCACGACCAGGGTGTTTCCGCCGTCGCCCGGGCCGTCGGTATCGCCCGTCGACTGGCGGGCGGCGATCCCGCGCACGAACCCGTCCTGGCCCAGACGCTCGACTCCCTCGGCCGGTACCTCGCGGAAGACGCCGCACGCCATGACGAGGCCCTCGAAGCCACCGCGGAAGCCGTCACCCGCACGCGCCGTCTCGCGGATGCCGACCAGGCGTCTGAAGGCAACCTGGGCATGGTGCTGGCCAACCACGGCCTGCGGCTCGCCGAGGCCGGAGGCTTCGAGGAGGCCCTGAGCGCCACGGAGGAGGCACTGATCCTCTGCCGCCGCCAGGCCGACGTACACCTCGCGGCGAACGAGCCGGGCCTCGCGTACGCGCTGTACGCGTACGCCAAGGTACGGCTGCTCGCGGACGCCGAACTGCCCCTGGCGCGGGAGTGCATCACGCGAGCCCTCGAGATCTGCTACGACCTCGGCCGCCACGAACCCGGTCTCGTCGCCTATGGCCTCCGTGATGCGGAGAGGACTCACAGCCTTCTCCGCATCCCCTGACGGCACCGCCACCACCGCCAACCCGGCGCATCATCGCCGTCAGAGCACTAGCAGCGGACCAGTGTGCCGCTCTCCCGGGTGAGGTGGTTGCTGGACATCCAGCCTTCGGTGTCCGTGCCCTCGATACGGGCGTAGATCCACTTGTTGCCGTAGGCATTGGTGACGTAGCAGTGGTAGAAGAGCTTCCCGCCGGACTTGGCCAGGGTCACGTAGGAGCACTCCTTGTACGGCCCGGTGAAGAGGTGGTAGTCGCCGGCCAGGTAACCGTAGCCGTTGCTGCGGTTCTGGTGACCCCAGCCGGTGCACGCCGTCGACACCGGCGTGGGCTCCTTCACCGTGGAACTGGGCTTGGCGTCCGGCGAGCCGGGCGGGGCCGCGGCCGGCGTGCCACCGCCGTTGTCGGGCGTCTTCGTGGGACGCACCTCTGTCTTCGCGGGAGACGGCTGCGAGGACGCGCCGCTTGAACCGGCGGACGACGGGGTGCTGCCTCCATTCGGCTGGTGGCGGCCCGCCGGGGAGCTGACGCCGGGCGGCGTCCCCTGCGCGCCGTCCGTGGTCGTGCCGCCCCGCTGGGCGGTCAGGGCATACGTGATGCCGCCTGCGGCGAGGAGCACGACGGCGGTCGCTGATGCGATGAGGGTGGTGCGGCTTCGGTGCCGTGCGCGACGGGCTGCCGATCGGCTCGTTTCGGGAGCGGGGATTCCGGCGGGGCCCGCGACCGGCGCGCCGGGCTGCGGAAGCGTCGGCGGCAGGTTGGGCTGCGCATAACCGGCATGCGGAGGCTGAGGCTGAGGCTGGGGGAACAGCGGGGGGCCGAACCCGGTGGGCGGTGCGACGGTGGCCGCAGCGCCGGGAACCACCGTGGGAGGGGAAGGCGGGCCGGCGGACGCGGGGTGCACCGTCCGACCCGAGGCGACGCGCTCCAGCATGCCGCGCGCCTGGTCCGCGGTGGGCCGGTCCTGCGGTTCCTTCGCCATCAGCGCCTGGAGCACCGGCGTGAGCGGTCCGGCCCGGCGGGGCTCCGGCAGTGGATCGGTGACGATGGCCGACAACGTGGACCACGCGGAAGTGCGGCGGAACGGCGAAGTGCCCTCCACGGCCGCGTACAGCGTCATGCCGAGCGACCAGATGTCCGACGCGGGACCGGGCTCCCTGCCCTGCGCGCGCTCCGGTGGCAGGTAGTCGAGAGAGCCGACGATGGCACCGCTGCGGGTCAGCTTGGCCATGGCGTCGTCGCCGGAGTCTTCCATGGTGGCGATGCCGAAATCGGTGAGAACGACCCTCCCGCCGTGCTCCATCAGCACGTTCGCGGGCTTGACGTCCCGATGCAGTACGCCGGCCCGGTGCGCGGCGTCGAGCGCGTCCATCAGCTTGGCGCCGATCGCCGCGGCCTCGTGCGGCTCCAGGGTGCCGCGCTCCGTCAGCACGTCGTCGAGCGAGGGCCCGTCGACGAGTTCCATGACGATGACCGGCAGGCCCTGCTCCTCGGTCACGTCGTGCACGGTGACCACACCGCCGTGCCGGATACGGGCGGCGGCCTGCGCCTCCCGCTGCATCCGGGTCCGCAGATCGGCCAGTTCGGCTGCGGAGGCGTCGGTGAAGGCTCGCAGAACCTTGACGGCGACCTCTCGGTTCAGCAGTTCGTCCACCGCTCGGGCGACCACTCCCATGCCGCCGCGCCCGACGATGGCGGTCACCCGGTAACGCCCCCCGAGTACCTTGCCTATCAGCTCTCCGCCATTCGCTTCCCCCGCGGTCACCGCATGCTCCGTTCCATCGCTGTTCGTCGTCCATCAACCGGCGGCCTCAAGAGTAGAGGCAGGAGCGTGGGGCAGAGCGGCGGCCGGACTCAGCGACCCTGGATGCCGCGTGCGCCATGGCATCGGCCTCTCACCGCGGCATCGGCGAAGGCCGCGCGCGGGTATGCGGCTGCCTGCCCGATGGCCGGCCGCCTGCGTCGAGGGCTCCCGCCATGACGAAGAAGCAGTGGTGCGCGCCTGGTTGGCAGCGGCGGGACGCCATGTCCGCGAGATGGCCCGCGTTGGAGGTGGACGAGCAACTGGGCCGGCATCGGGAACCGCCCGCACCCCGGGGCGCAGACCCGCGAAACAGTCAAGGTCCTGCTTGTCGCCGACAGCCAGTCGCGCTTCTTGAAGGTGACGTACAGGCTGACGCGGACCACTGCCATCAGCAGGATCGCGAAAGGTACCCGTCCGCCGACAAGCTCCGCCGACTCTTGGTTCTGGAGGACAAGGAACACATGGAGCAGCCCCTCCGCGAGCCAGGCGTTTCGCTTGGTGTCACGGAAGAGGACCTCCTCCGGAGTCACGAAGGAGTCAGTGACTCAGATCAATTCGGCAACATCGCACGTCAGTTGTGTCCGATCGTCGATCCCATCCGCGAGAAGTGCGACCGCAAGAGCGACGTTGCACTCCACCGCTCCAACGAGCAGACCGACGAGCACCCTGCCCAAACTCCTGGTTACCTTCGGCGACTCGATTCCGGACGCCCACGACGGTGTTTTCTCGCTCGAATGTCCGATCAGGGGCGTGGGCGCGAGTACCGCTCTTTCAGCTGGCGGAGCTGGTCGACCCAGAACTCCTCCTTCCGCTCGCGGGACGCCTTCACGGACAGCAAGCCCAATTCCTGGGCCAGTCCGAAGAAGCCGGGTCCGGCCTCGTTGCTGTTGAGGTAGAAGACCAGGGCGGAGAGCATCAGGCCGGATTCCGGGCGGTTGCGCTCGACGATCAACCACAGCAGGTGGCCCATCGCCGCCCGCTCGTCGGCCCGGGAGAAGTCGAACCCGGACGCGCCGACGCGCTGGACAAGGGTCGTGTTGAGCTCTGTGTAGGAGGTCGGCCTGTTCAGCCTGGCCCGCTCGATAAGGAACTCCAGGCCGGCTTCGGTGAGCTTGGCCCACTCCTCTTCGCTGCGTCCGTACACCGAACCCTCCCCTTGTACGTATCAGTTACCCGAAGTCTATGCCGACCTACCTCGTGGGACGGGGCATCGGGGCAGCAACGAGGACCACGGCGACGGTTGTCTGCCCGTGCCTCGTCGGGAGGAGGCGCACCGTCCGAGGTCGCCAGCCGCTCGAGTCGGGCGGTGGGCGACTCGGTGTCCAGCGTGACTGCCGCCCGGCGGAACTCGGTCAGATTCGCCAGTACGTCGAACAGCGTGAGCTCGGCGAGATGGGAGGCCGGACTCGCTGCGAAGTTGGTCCAGGCGTAGGCAGTCCTGGCCCTTTGCGCTTCAGCTGTCCGAATCAGCTGTTTCTGGTACGAGCACGGTGACCATCTTGGCTGCGATCCATCTGCCCGAGGTGGTCTGTTCCGCCCCGACGCTGACCGGGTGGAGCAGCATCTCTGTGGCCGCCAGGACGGATAGTGCCGCGTTGCGGGTGCCGATGGCCGATGTCAGGCGCTGGTACAGATCCAAAAGTTTGGCCGCTTCCCTGGCCAGAATCCTCCCTTCGAACCAGTCCTCGTCGTTGCGTGCCTGCTTGAGGCCGTCTAGGACCTTGAGGACGTCCTCAGGGTCCCAGGTCTCAGCCGTCGATAGCCACACAAGTAGCTGCGCGAGTGGGTCATCGGCCGCCGCCTTCGAGGGCGGCGAGTTCACGCCCTGGGCGGACACTCCATGACGGGGTTCCGGCAGGTTTTCTTCCAGCTCCACCAGGCTGGTCTCAACGGGATGCACGCTCAGTACGTTGTAGAACAGCGTTCGAGTCATCGCTGCCAGGCCTAGCCCTTGGATCTCGCCGAAGGGTTTGATCTCCCACTCCGGCTCGTCCACCGCCCGCTGGACATGCCCTTCGAACTGGTTGAGGGCGTGGGTGCTCAAGTTGGCGCGCGGTGCCTGAGGGTTCTTCTGCGCAGCTTCTGCCGCGGCTCGAGTCACCCGCCACACGAGGTTGTAGACCTCTCCAAGGGGCCGACATTCAGCTACCTTTCCCATCGCTGTCCTGAGTCGGGCCATGTGATTCTCTGGTACCGGCGGCAGGCGTACCTCCTCAAGCCGATGGGTGAAGTAGCGCATCCCTTCGGCAACCAGCAGTTCGTGGGCAACCGTCAGAAGCTCGCCCTGCCCGTCCGCCGTCATGTCCATTGGGGCCAGCGAAGCGGCGAGATGCCCGTCGAGACCCTCCACGGCCTTGCCCATACTCGTTCCGATGGGCGCGAAGTAGTGAGCCAGTGTGGGATAGAACTGGTGCGTCAGCTTGGGCTGTGGGATTTCGCCGAGGTCACCCTCAGCCTCACGCACGGCATCCTCGAAGGAAGTCGGCTGCCACACCACCGCACTCGCAGGGGTGGACGGATGAATGGCGATGAGGGATGCCCGCACCAACGACCCGAGGAGCTTGGAGATCTCTTCACTGTCCGGGTGCAGCGGCACTGGCCACGAGCCCACACTCCTGATCGGATCCGATGCAGGCGCGTATCGTAGGAGCGCGAGAGCCCCAACCATCTCTCGGATCCCACTCACCGGCAGTTCCTGTGAAACGGAAGGGAACGTGACCGGATACTCGGCGGCCATCTCGTCCAACTGCTGCTGATGCCACCGGGATCGAGCCTCAGCGATGACACGCTGTGCTGCCTCCGCCTCGCGCTGCTTCTCCCGCTTCTCCTTACGCGCCGGATTCAGCACCACCTTCACAGCTGCCAGCAAAGACTCATTGCAGTCGACACATACCTGCTCCTCGCCGTCGAGCAACTGCTGGAAAGCAGTACGCGAAGTAAGGCTCAGTGGCCTTCCACACTTCGCACAGGCCACTCCTTCCACCACGGCTCGCACACCCGCAGCGGCGACAGCATAGATCTGCCGACCCCAACCGGATGTGCCGATCTGCGCCGTCTTCTCACACCACACCGCCGTCCCGAGCTCAGCGTGAAACCCGGCCAAGGCCCAGTAGCGCTCGCCAATTGAGACAAGCTCAGTATCAGCACCTGCTACAGGCACCACGGTGGGAATGAGCGCAGCATGCGCGTCGGTCGCCGACCGCACGTCGTGGGAATCAGTCACGACACTCACCCTATGCAGCCGTGGGTCAGCTCGTCTCCGGATCAGCCTGCCCCGAGCCACCCGACTGCCGGACGCCAGCCAGCCCGCATCGTCCACGCAGCCGATCGAACACGAGCAGTTCATCCACAAGCGGCGGCAGAAGGAAACGGCTGACCCCGGGGGCTCGCCGCCCGGTTGGCCGAGGCGGCCCGCGACGATCTCGCCGACCAGGGCCACACCGTGTCGATCGAGGTCGTCGAGTTGCGCGCACTCGCCGGCGACGTCGCCAACCATTTCGTGACCGGTTTCGCACCGCCGCGACTGGCGGCTGCCATCGACGCGATGACGGGAGCCGACGGGCTGATCGCCGTGACTCCGGTGTTCACGGCTTCCTGCAGCGGGCTGTTCAAGTCCTTCTTCGACGTGATCGCCCCGGACGCTCTCACCGGGCAGGCGGTCCTGGTCGCGGCGACGGGCGGTACCGCTCGCCACTCCCTGGTCCTGGAGCACGCACTGCGCCCGCTCTTCGCTTATCTGCGCGCCGCCGTCGTTCCCACCGCGGTGTACGCGGCGTCCGAGGACGCGTCAGGGGGAGACGAGTACACCGACGGCCTGCCCGGGCGGATCCGGCGGGCAGGCGGCGAGCTGGCCGCGCTCATGGCGGCCCGCCCGCCCCGCGCCGAGCCCGCGGACGACATCACCGCGCTCGAACGGCAACTCGCCGACCTGCGCTTCGACTGAGGCCGCGGGGTCCGCACCTGAGCGAACGCGCCGTGCTTGAACGTGAACGGATGGACGACAAGGCCCCATCCCGAGGATTCCCGCGGACCGGCGCGAGGGCGCCGGTCCGCGGGAGGGACGGAAGCGGGCCCGCTGTCCAGACGGTGACACGGGGATTCGCCGAGGCCAGACGCGGCACGGTGACGCGGAGGACACCCAAGGAGGAGGCCGCCCATGAAGATCAGCCTGTGGACGGCGGAGGGCGCCCCGCCTTTTCACCCCGCCGCGGTGGTCGAGGCAACGACGTGGATCTGGCCGTTTCGTGCGGGAGGTACAGAAGCAAACCATGCGCGCTGTGCCGTGGGGGCCCAGCCGCCTCCTATAGCCAATAGGCCGTGTCTTTGGGTCAGGCGGGCCAGGTCTGATCCGAAGGCACGGTTTAGCTGAAGCGGCCTTGACGAGGGTAGCGTCGATGCGAAGCCGAGGCCTGTATGAGCATGCCGAGGCTTAGAGCCAGTCGCGCTTCTTGAAGATGACGTACAGGCTCACGCAGACCACCGCCATCAGCAGGATCGCGAAGGGGTAGCCGACGGCCCACTTCAGCTCGGGCATGTCCTCGAAGTTCATGCCGTAGATGGTTCCCACGAGTGTGGGTGCAAACAAGATGGCGGCCCACGAGGAGATCTTCTTGAAGTCGTCACCCTCACGCCGCTGACCTGCAGAAATCGACTGGAGAGGCGCTCTGACCTGCGGCGATCCGTCTTTCCGGCCCTTTCACGATGCTGCCCGTTTGTGCGGCCGATCCTCCCCAGCCGCTCCCCAACCGGGCTTCATTCTCCCCAGCCGAGGCTGCTTCCGAGGTATCTCCGCTGGCCGGGACAGTGATCCGCGTGTCATGACAGGCTACGCGACGTAGTGGCAGCAGGGCAGGAGCCGGCGGCCGCTGTTTGCTTGGCGGTGCTCGTGGTTGGGTGCAACGGCTCGTTCACAGGGAAAACAACCCCTCCTGGATACCCCCGGGACCACCGATCGTTCGGGGTGGAAGAGGCCGAGCAGCATGAAGGTCCTGGGGTGGGCGGCGATGTTGCCGCCGAAGAGGTGTACGGCGCGGTTCGGGGTGACCATGCGCTGGTACCAGCGCTCGCGGACGTCGGCCTCGCCGTACTTGCGCAGGAACTTCCGGTAGGACTGCGGAGGTCCTGGTCCAGAAGGTCCATCTGATCGGCCATGGCGGCTTTGGAGGCGGGCCAACGCTCAGCGGGGGCGAGCCGGAAGCCCGTGATCTTAGCCGGACGGAAGACGCCGAGCGAGGTCCGGTTCGTCTCCTGGTCACGCTTGATGGCGCACAGCGAGGGGGCGACCAGCGGCTCCACGTGTGCGTACCGCTGCCGCCAGCCGTCGGAGGGCGGTATCCGGTCGGCACCTTGAGGGTGTCGAGGTTCGGACGCAGGCTCTCCGGGCGCCTGTCGCCCTGATGGCCGTTGGCCGAGGAGCCCAGTTCGCCAAGTACTCAGTCGTCGAGGTCGACGTCCGGACGCCCGGAAGAGGGCAGGGAAGAGCCGTACGTGCTCACCCAAGGGAGCGGCGCGTCGACAGAGCCCGTCCCGGTTCCCTGCAACGTCATCCCGTTCCGACCACTCACCAGCTGAGCCGCGGCCTGCGGGCCGGGACCCGACGCCAGACGTCGTCTTCGCCTACGTCGTAACAGAACTGATCCGACATCCGGTCCGGTGGCCGGAAACCGTCTGGTTCCAGCAGGGCATTGGCGGGCCGTGCAACGGGCGTGACGTCTCGCGGCGAGCGCCTCGCGTGTCCCGTGAGTCGGTGTGCGGTGCCGTCGTGCGAGACGCGCCGGACGACGAGTTCCTCGGCCCCTCCGCCCTTCCGCGCCAGGACGGTGCGTCCTGTCAGTACGCCCTCCAGGTCGAACAACTAGCTGGCGGACACCACTGGGCGTCGGTGGCCTTGAGTGTGACGAGGTGGCGCCCCTCGGGCCGACGGTCACAGCGACGTGACGGCCTCTGGAGAAATCTCCGTGACTCGCGCGACGGACTCGCCCCCCGGCCCCGTAGAGCAGGTGAAGAAGCCGGAGAAGTGCGATGAGGGAGGGGTCTGACGTATGGCGGGTCGGTTGCCGGTGCGGATGGGCAAAGGCATGCGGGGCACGGCGGTCGCGGCGGCGGCCATGGCGGCGCTGACCGGTTCACAGGCGCCCGGCCTCGCGGCGTCGGCGTCCTCCCCCGTGGAGGCCGCCATGCCACTGAATCAGGGTACTTCGGGCGATACCCACTACTTTCGCGAGCTGCCCCCACGCGCGTCGCACGGCCCGTCCGCAGAGCAGCCGTCCGCGGCCGGCGCCGCCTTCGTGGCCGGCCGTGCGGCGCTGCCCGCCACGGTCCTCGCCGCGTACCGGAACGCGGAGTCGGCGCTCGCGCGGAGCACCCCGCGCTGCGGTCTGCGCTGGCAGCTGCTCGCAGCGATCGGCCAGGTGGAGTCCGGCCAGGCGCGGGGCGGGAGGGTGGACGCGGACGGTACGACGTACGCGCCGATCATCGGCCCGCAGCTCAACGGGCAGGGGTTCGCCCTGATCCGGGACACCGACGGCGGCGCGTACGACGGCGACCCGTCCTACGACCACGCGGTCGGCCCGATGCAGTTCATCCCCTCTACCTGGGCCCGATGGGGCGCCGACGGCAACGGCGACGGCAGGACCGACCCCCATAACGTCCACGACGCGGCGCTCGCTGCGGGCCGCTACCTGTGCGCGGCCGGACACGACCTCTCCCGGCCGCGGGACCTCGACCGCGCGATCCTCTCCTACAACCATTCCCGGGAGTACCTGGGCGTCGTCCTGTCCTGGTACGCCTACTTCAGGGACGGCCACCGGGTGGTTCCGGACCAGGGCGGCGCGGGTTCCGGTACGGAGGCCGGCCCGCCCGGCACCGGGCGGACCGAGCCGGCCGGCCCGCAGCCGGGTACCGAGACCCCGCCCGCCTCCCCGGCGCCCACGCCCCCGCCCGGGCCGAAGCCCGCGCCGACGCCCGCCCCGTCACCGGCCGCCGACCCGCCGGACGACGGTGCGAAGCCCAGGCCGCCCCTGGTCACGGCACCGAGTCCCGCTCCCGGCAAAGGCATTGACGTGCCCGGCGACGGTGTCCTTCCGGATACCGGCAAGCTCCCCGGCAACGGTTAGGACTCACTCGCGCATCCCCCCTCCACAACACCGTGTACCCGGCGGTAACCTCCCGGGTCATGGCGACGGACAGGCATCCTCCGCACCCGGCCGAACCGGGTGACGACTCGGCCCACCTGCGGTGGCAGCGCATGTGGAGCCATCGCGAGCAGCTGCTCAAGGTGGCGCGCCGCAGGTCCATGAGCGCCGAGGACGCCGAGGACGCGGTGCAGGAGGCGATGCTGCGCGGCGCGCAGCACACCCACCTCGACGAGGCGCGGCTGGGCGCATGGCTGACGACCGTGACCATGCGCCTGTGCGTCGACCGGTACCGGCAGGTCCACCGCGAGGCCCAGCTGAGCGGTGCGCCCAAGCTCACCGCCCCCGGCCCGGTCCCCGTCGATGAGGCGGTGTGCGACCGGGCGGAGGCCAGGTGGCTCGCCTTCCGGAGCAGGGAGCTGCCCGCCCGCCAGGCGGAGGCACTCCGCCTGAAGTCGCAGGAGCAGGACGTCGGGCAGATCGCCCGCGAGATGGGGCTGAGCTACGAGGCGGTCGAGTCCCTGCTGGCCAGGGCCCGGCGTACGCTGCGCAACTCGCTGGCCGGGACGCTGGCGCTCGGCCTGTGGCTGATCGGGCGCGGCCGGGACCAGGCGGGTCAGGCGGGTGCGCATGCCCCCGCCCTGGCCGCGGCCTCGGCGGCCGCGACGCTGGCCATGGTGGGACTGGCCCTGCCGTTCGCGTACGAGCCGAGTGCGCCGGTGCCGCCCGCGCCGCGGATGGCGGTGGTGGGGGAGGAGCCGGGCGCGGCCGGTGACCGCATACCGGCTGCGTCGTCCGTACGACCGGACGCCCCTGGCTCCGTACGCCCGACCGGAACGGTGTCGCCCACGGCCCTCCCCGGCGCCCTCGCGGCGATGGTTCCGGAGGTGGCGGCGACCCTGCCGGCCGCACCGGACCTGCCCACCCCGGCTCTGACCGCCCCGGTCCTCCCCGCGCCCGTGTCCGCGCCGCCGCTGCCGTCCACGCCACCGCTCCCCGACAGCACGACCGTGCCGGACCTCCCCGGCGCCCTCTCTACCCGCCTGCCGTAAAAAATCTTGGTCTCGCCGCGACGGACCCGCCGCCCTTCCCCGTAGAGCAGATGTCGGAGCTGCTCCCCGTTGAAGGGTGAACCGGATGGGTGTCGAGATCTGCGTGGAAGGGTTGACCAAATCCTTCGGCCACCAGGTCATCTGGCAGGACGTGTCGCTGACGCTGCCCGCCGGGGAGGTGTCCGTCATGCTCGGCCCCTCGGGTACGGGCAAGTCGGTGTTCCTCAAGACACTCGTGGGCCTGCTCAAGCCGGACCGGGGATCTATACGGATCGCCGGTACGGACATCACCAAGCTCCGCGAGCACGACCTGTACGAGGTGCGCAAGCTCTTCGGCGTGCTGTTCCAGGACGGCGCCCTGTTCGGGTCGATGAACCTGTACGACAACATCGCCTTCCCGCTGCGCGAGCACACGCGTAAACGGGAGAGCGAGATCAGACAGATCGTCCTGGAGAAGATGGACATGGTCGGTCTGATCGGTGCCGAGGAGAAGCTGCCCGGCGAGATATCCGGCGGGATGCGCAAGCGGGCGGGCCTGGCGCGGGCGCTGGTGCTCGACCCGGAGATCATCCTGTTCGACGAGCCGGACTCGGGGCTCGACCCGGTGCGGGTGGCGTATCTCAATCAGTTGATCGTGGACCTGAACGCGCAGATCGACGCGACCTTCCTGATCGTCACTCACGACATCGCCTCGGCCCGCCAGGTCCCGGACAACATCGGGCTGCTGTTCCGGCGCGAACTGGTGATGTTCGGCCCCCGCGAGGAGCTGCTGACCAGCGACGAGCCGGTCGTACGGCAGTTCCTCAACGGCCGTATGCAGGGGCCGATCGGCATGGCGGAGGAGAAGGACGCCGCCCAGGTCGAGCAGGAGCTGGCAGGCCTAGCCGGCGGGGACGACGCCATTCCCGAAATGACCCCGCGCCTGCTGCCCAGCCCCGGGGTCACCCGGCCGCCCCGCTGGCAGGCGATCGTCGACCGCGAGGCGGAGCTGCACCGCCGGGACCCCTCCGGGGAGGCGGCCCCGGCCCCGGCCCCCGCCCCGGCCCCCGCCCTGGCCCCGGCCCTGGCCCCGGCCCCGGCCCCGGCCCCGGCCCTGGCCCCGGCCCCGGCCCCGGGCATGGCGGCAGAGCCGCGCCCGGGGGCTGACCCGGACCGGAAGGCGGCGGAGCCGAGCCCGGCCGAGGGGGCAGACCGATGAGCTTCTCACCCAGCGGAGCGCTTCGGCATTCCGGCAGCCTCTTCGCCATGGCCCTGGACGTCCTGCGGACCCTGCCCCGACGCCCCTTTCAGGTACGGGAGTTCATCCAGCAGGCGTGGTTCATCGCGAGCGTCACCATCCTGCCCACGGCCCTGGTCTCCATCCCTTTCGGAGCAGTCATCGCGCTCCAGATCGGCAGCCTGACCCGGCAGCTCGGCGCCCAGTCGTTCTCCGGCGCCGCCTCCGTCCTGGCGGTACTCCGGGAGGCGTCCCCCATCGTCACGGCGCTGCTCATCGCCGGCGCCGGCGGCACCGCGATCTGCGCGGACCTCGGGGCACGCAAGATCCGGGACGAGATCGACGCCATGCAGGTGCTCGGCATCGACCCGATCCACCGACTGGTCGTGCCCCGGGTGCTGGCCACCATGCTCGTGGCGGTCCTGCTCAACGGCCTGGTCTCCGTCGTCGGGGTGGCCGGTGGCTATTTCTTCAACGTGGTCATGCAGAACGGCACTCCCGGTGCCTACCTGGCCTCCTTCACCACCCTCGCCCAGCTGTCCGACCTCTGGGCGGCCGAACTGAAGGCGCTGGTCTTCGGAGCCATCGCCGCGATCGTCGCCTCGTACAAGGGCCTGAACGCCAAGGGCGGGCCCAAGGGCGTCGGTGACGCCGTGAACCAGTCCGTGGTCATCACCTTCATGTTGCTGTTCGTGACGAACTTCGTGCTGACCGCCGTCTACTTCCAAATCGTTCCGCAGAGGGGATGACGGTGACTCTGCTGAGTCCGCTTAATCGGCTGAACGTGCTCAAACGGTCCGGGCGCTCCCTGGAGGACCTGGGCGCGCAACTGGTCTTCTACGGCCGCTCCCTCGCCTGGACCGGCCGCACCGTGCGCCGCTACAAGAAGGAAGTCCTGCGCTTGCTCGCCGAGGTGACCTTCGGCCGCGGCGCGCTGGCGGTCGTCGGCGGCACGGTCGGCGTCATCGCCTTCCTCTCCTTCTTCACCGGCACCGAGGTCGGACTCCAGGGCTACGCGGCGCTCAACCAGCTGGGCACGTCCAACTTCGTGGCGTTCCTGTCCGCGTACTTCAACACCCGCGAGATCGCCCCGCTGGTGGCCGGGCTCGCGCTGTCGGCGACGGTCGGCGCGGGCTTCACCGCCCAGCTCGGCGCGATGCGGATCAGCGAGGAGACCGACGCGCTCGAGGTGATGGGCATCCCGTCGCTGCCGTTCCTGGTCACCACCCGGATGATCGCCGGCTTCGTGGCGGTGATCCCGCTGTACGTGATCGGGCTGCTGTCCTCCTATTTCGCCGCCCGCACCATCACCACCGGCTACTACGGGCAGTCCACCGGCACGTACGACCACTACTTCCAGCAGTACCTGCCACCGGTCGACGTGCTGTGGTCCTTCGGCAAGGTGATCGTCTTCGCCGTCCTGATCATCCTGGTGCACTGCTACTACGGCTACTACGCGAGCGGCGGCCCGGCCGGTGTCGGTGTCGCGGTCGGCCGCGGCGTACGGACCTCCATCGTGGCCATCAACGTCCTCGACTTCTTCCTCAGCCTCGCCATCTGGGGCGCCAACACGACCGTACGGATAGCGGGGTAGGCGGATGCGCATACGAATACCGGCCCCGGCGCTCACGCGGCCCACCCAACTGCGGCTGTACGGCGTCGTCTTCATCGCAGTGATCGCGCTGCTGCTGTCCCTGACGCTCGCGGTCTACCACCAGGTGTTCACCTCTGTCGTCCGGATCACCCTGGAGGCGGACACCCTCGGCAACCAGCTGGAGCCGCGCGCGGACGTCAAGCTGCGCGGCCTGCTGGTCGGCGAGGTACGCGAGGTCGAGGCCGACGGCGAGAAGGCGACCCTCACCCTCGCGCTGAAGCCGGAGCACGTCCCCCTCATCCCGGCCGACGTCCATGCCCGGCTGCTGCCCAAGACCCTGTTCGGCGAGAAGTACGTCGACCTGGTCGCCCCCCAGAAGTCGTCGGTACGGCACATCCGCGCCGGTGACGTCATCACCCAGGACCGCACCACGGTCGGCATCGAGCTCCAGCGGCTGATGAACGACCTGCTACCGCTGCTGCGCACGGTGAAGCCCGGCGAGCTGAACGCCACCCTGTCCGCCTTCGCGGGCGCCCTCGAAGGGCGCGGCGACCGGATCGGCGACAACCTCACCCGCCTCGACGACTACCTGCGCCGGCTCAACCCGCACATGCCCTCCCTCAAGGAGGACATCGCCCGGTTCGCCGATGTGGCCGAGGTGTACCGCGACGCCGCCCCCGACCTGCTGCGGATCCTGGACAACACCCTCACCACCAGCCGGACGCTGGTCGAGAAGCAGGATCAGCTCGCGTCGGTCCTCACCTCGACCGCCACCGCCGCGAACACCACGGAAGCGGTCCTCGGCGAGAACTCCGACCGGCTCATCACCCTGGGCCGCGTCTCCCGTCCCACCCTCGCGCTGTTCGCCCGCTACTCGCCGCAGTACCCGTGCCTGCTGGCCGGGCTGGTGCGCCAGGAAGCGGCGTCCGAAGAGGCGTTCAAGGGCGGAAGGATGCGCATCACCCTCGAATTCGTCCACCCCCGTCCCCCTTACCGCCCCGGCGAGGAACCGCGCTATGCCGACCGCTCAGGACCCAACTGCAGAGGTTTGCCCCACTCTCACGTACCGGCACCGCCGACCAAGCTCAACGACGGTACGTCGGCGAGCAGTACGGGCCGCAACGTGTCCGGAACCCCGGCCGAACAGCACGCCGTCGCCTCACTCGTGTCCCCGGTCATGGGCGTGCCCGCCGACGAGGTGCCGGCGGTCACGACCCTGCTCTTCGGACCGATGGCACGGGGAACGGCGGTGAGTGTCATATGAGCACGACGAGTCGTTTCCGTCGTACGAACGCGATGGCGACAGCCCCCCAGCTGATCAAACTCAGCATCTTCGCGGTGGTGACCGTGGCGGCGACCGCCGTGCTCGCGGCCACCATCGTCAATCTCTCCTTCACCCCGAAGGAGACCTACACCGCCGTGTTCAGCGATGTCACCAGCCTGGAGAAGGGCGACGACATCCGGGTCGCGGGGGTGCGGGTCGGCGAGGTCGAGAGCATCGCCATCACGGACCGGACGCTGGCCATGGTGACCTTCACCGTCTCCCGCGACCGGCCGCTGCTCACCAGCACCCGTGCCGTCATCCGCTACCGGAGCCTGGTCGGGCAGCGGTACATCGCGCTGACGGAAGGCGTGGGGGAGGGGAAGCGGCTGCGGCCCGGGGGGCGGATCCCGCTCTCCCGTACCGAGCCCGCACTCGATCTCAACGCCCTGCTGAACGGGTTCAAGCCGCTGTTCGCCGCGCTGAGCCCGAAGGACGTCAACCAACTCGCCACCGAGATCATCAAGACCCTGCAGGGCGAGGGCGGTACCGTCCGCAGCCTGCTCGCGCACACCGCCTCGCTCACCACGACACTCGCCGAACGCGACAAGCTGATCGGTTCGGTCATCGACAACCTCAATACCGTGCTGAGCACCGTGGACAAGCGCAGCACCCGCTTCTCCGACCTGATCGCGCAGCTGCAACGGCTGATCTCGGGGCTGTCGGACGACCGCAAGCCCATCGGTGAATCGTTGGCGGGCATCAACGGCCTCGCGGAGGCCACCTCCGGCCTTCTGGGCGACGTCCGGCCGCCGCTGAAAACCGATATCGCCGAGCTGGCCAAGCTCACGGGAACGCTGAACGGCCACGAGAAGACCGTGGAGGGTGTCCTGCAGCGGTTGCCCAACAAGCTCAACGAGCTGACCGGAACCGCCTCGTACGGCTCCTGGTTCAACTTCTATCTCTGCGACTTCGACGGCCGGATCGTGCTGGCGAAGACCAACGAGGTCATCACCCCCGAACTCCATGTCGCCCGGGCGAGGTGCGACCGTTGATTCCCTTCCGTGAACGCAATCCCCTGGGGGTCGGCGCCGCCGGCCTCACCACGATCGCGCTGCTGATCGCCGCCGCGTTCAACGTCGAGAGCCTTCCGCTGATCGGCGGCGGCGAGACGTACAGCGCGGCCTTCTCCGAGGCCGGCGGGCTGCGCTCCGGCGACGAGGTGCGGATCGCCGGCGTCAAGGCCGGCAAGGTCGACGAGGTCGAGCTGGCCGGCGACCACGTCAAGGTGACCTTCCGGATCAAGGGAGACCCGGAGCTCGGGGCCCGTACCGGTGCGTCGATCCGCATCAAGACGATCCTGGGCGCCAAGTACCTCGCGCTGGAGCCGAAGGGTTCCGGCCGGCTGAAGCCGGGCAGCGAGATCCCACTGAGCCGCACGGTCCCGGCGTACGACGTGGTGGAGGCCTTCAGTGATCTCACCACGACCACCGAGCAGATCGACAAGCAGCGGCTGGCCGCCTCCATGGACATCATCTCCACCACCTTCGAGGACGCCCCCGAGGAGGTCAAAGCCTCCATCCAGGGGCTCTCGAAGATCTCCCGGACCGTGGCCTCCCGTGATGAGGCGCTACGCGAACTCCTCGACCACGCCAACGGGGTCACCGGAGTGCTCGCCGAGCGGAAGGACGAGTTCGGCAAGCTGGTCAAGGACGGCGACAAGCTGTTCAAGGAGATCCACGCGCGGCGCCAGGCCATCCACGCGCTGCTCCAGAGCTCCGTCGCCCTCAGCGTCCAGCTCTCCGGCTTGGTGAAGGACAACAAAGCGGAGATCGGGCCGGCGCTCAGCCGCCTGAACACCGTGGTGCAGATGCTGGAACGCAATCAGGCGAGCCTCGACCGCAGCATCCAGCTCATGGCGCCCTTCGCGAGGGTCTTCGCCAACACCCTCGGCAACGGCCGGTGGTTCGACAGCTACATCCAGAACCTGGTCGCGCCCACACCGGTGGTTCCACGGACGGAAGGGTCACGATGAGGATTCCGATGCGGATTCCGAGGCGTATTGCGCTGAAGCTCCCGAAGCCGCCGGCGAAGCTCGCGCCGACCCGCCGTCGCGTCCGCCGCCTCGTCCGCCGCCTCGCGTTCGCCACCGTGCTGGTGATGGCCGCCGCCCTGGCCGTCGTACAGCTCTCCGAGTCACCGAAGGTCCGGGTGACCGCGTACTTCCCGCGTACCGTCGGCATCTACCCCGGCTCCGACGTTCGCGTGCTCGGCATCCCGATCGGCGAGGTCAAGAAGATCACGCCGCAGGGTGAGCGAGTGCGCGTGGAGCTGGAGTACGACGCCCAGTACAAGGTCCCCGAGGACGCTAAGGCGGCCATCATCAACTCCTCGGTGGTCAGCGACCGTTACCTCCAGCTGCTGCCCGTCCACCGCGGCGGCCCGGCGCTGAAGAGCGGCGCGGTCATCCCCGAGGAGCGCACGGCCGTACCGGTCGAGCTGGACCGGGTCTTCGACAGCCTCCGTATGACGGCGGACGCGCTCGGCCCCCAGGGCGCCAACAAGGACGGTTCGCTCTCCCGGCTGCTCGCCGTCGGCGCGGACAACCTCCAGGGCCAGGGCGCGCAGCTGCACCAGACGGTCGAGGACCTCTCGCAGGCCGTCACCACCCTGTCCGACGGCCGGCAGGACCTGTTCGGGACCGTACGGAATCTGCAGGTGTTCACCGCCGCGCTGGCGGCCGACGACGCCGACGTCCGGTCGTTCAACGACAGCCTGGCCAAGGTGGCCGAGCAACTGGCCGGGGAACGCAAGGACCTCGCCGCGGCGATCAAGCATCTCGCGGCCGCGCTCGCCGATGTGTCCGAGTTCGTGAAGCAGAACAAGAAGGACCTGACCGCCAATGTGCAAGGCCTGGCCAAGGTGACCAACGTGCTGGTCACGCAGCGCGCCGCCCTCGAGGAGCTGCTCGAAGTCGCCCCCGCCGGGCTGTCCAACCTGCAGAACGCCTACAACCCCTCGTCCGGCACGCTCGACACCCGCAGCAACCCCGAACAGCTCCACGACCCGGCCGAGCTGCTGTGCTCCCTGCTGAAGACGACCGGGGAGAAGACCGACTGCCGGGATCTGAAGACCCTGTTCGACTCCCTGCCCAAGCTGCCCGCGGCCGACCCGCTCACCGGAGCGGCACTTCCCGTGGCGGGAACGGGCTCGATGGACAAGACGCTCGGCGGAATCCTGGAGGCCCGTACGTGACGTACATGAGAGCTCCGCTCAAGGCAGCCTTGTGGACGGCCGCCGGTTCGCTGCTGCTGACCGGCTGCGAGTTCAAGGGCCTGTACGACGTCCCCCTGCCCGGCGGCGCGGCCGCGGACGGGCGCAGCTACCGGGTCACGGTCGAGTTCCAGGACGTCCTCGATCTCGTCCCGCAGTCCACGGTAAAGGTCAACAACGTGACCGTCGGAGCCGTTGAGAAGGTGGAACTGGACGGGTGGCACGCCCGGGTGCGGCTGCGGATCTCCGACTCGGTCAAGCTCCCCGGCAACGCGGTCGCCGAGCTGCGCCAGACCAGCATGCTCGGTGAGAAGTACGTGTCGCTGTCGGCTCCGGCGGACACCGGGCCGGTGGGCAGGCTCACCGACGGCGCGCGGATCCCGCTCTCCCGCAGCGGCCGCAACCCCGAGATCGAAGAGGTGCTGTCCGCGCTGTCGGCCCTGCTCAACGGCGGTGGAGTGGCACAGCTCCACACCATCACCACGGAGCTGAACAAGGCCTTGGAGGGTCGCGAGGACCGGGTCAAGTCGCTGCTCTCCGAGCTGGACACCTTCCTCGGTGGCCTCGACGCCCAGAAGAAGGAGATCATCCGTGCGCTGGAGGGCATCGACACATTGGCCGCCACCCTCGCCAAGGAGAAGAAGACGATCGACCATGCCCTCACCACCATGCCGCCCGCGCTGAAGGTGCTGGCCGACGAGCGGGCCAAGCTGACCACCATGCTCACTTCGCTGTCGAAGCTGGGTGAGACGGGCACGAAGGTGATCAACGCGTCGCGCGACGATGTGATCGCGAATCTGCGCGCGCTCCAGCCGATCCTGCAGCAGTTGAACACGGCGGGCGCCGACCTGCCCAACGCGCTGGAGCTGCTGACGACCTATCCCTTCCCGCGCAATGTGGTGGACGCGATCAAGGGCGACTACGTCAACCTCGAGGTCACCGCCGATCTCGACCTGCGCAGCGTCTACGGGAACCTGGCCGGTCAGCCTCCGAAGCCGGGCACGCCCGGCACGCCCGTGCCTCCTGGGCTGCCAGGCGTCCCGACGCCCGGGCTGCCCGGAGTCCCCGCGCTCCCGGGCCTCCCCGAACCCCCCGCCCTTCCACGGGTTCCCCAGGCCCCGAAGCCGCCCGGGACGCCAGAACTGCCCGGCGGGTCGGGCGGGTCGGGCGGGTCGGGTGGCGTCGAGCTGGGCTGCCTGCCGCTCTGCCCGTCGGCCAACCAGGCCTCGTACACCGCTTACAGCGCAGGAGACGGCAACGGTGGCCTTCCGCCGGGTGTCGACCTCGCGCTTGCCGAGCTGCTGATGAAGGGACTGGTGCCGTGATCACCCGTACGGTCAAGATCCAGCTGCTCGCCTTCACGCTCATCACCGTGATCGGGGTGTCCTACGTCGGCGCCGAGTACGCCGGACTGGCCGACCGCGTCCTGGACCGCGGATACACCGTACGGGCCGACTTCGCCGAATCGGGCGGCATCTACTCCGGGGCCGAGGTCACGTACCGGGGGGTGCCCGTGGGCCGCGTGGGCGATCTGCGGCTGACCGGCTCCGGCGGAGTCTCGGTGGGGCTGCTTCTGGAGGACTCCCCGAGGATCCCGGTGGACAGCCTGGCCGTGGTGGCGAACCGCTCGGCCGTCGGCGAGCAGTACGTGGACCTGCAGCCGCGCTCCGGCAGCGGCCCGTATCTGCGGGACGGCAGCTCCATCCCCCGCCATGACACCCGGGTGCCGATGCCCACGACCGACCTGATTCTGAGCCTGGACCGGCTGGTCAACTCGGTGGACAAGCAGGACCTGCGGATCACGGTCGACGAACTGGGCAAGGGGTTCTCCGGTACCGGCCCCCACCTGACGCGGCTGGTGGACTCGGGCAACGCCCTGGTCGAGTCGGCCTCCGATTCCCTTCCCCAGACCATCGCGCTGATCGAGGACTCCCGGAAGGTCCTGAAGACGCAGGCCGATCAAGGTTCGGCGATCACGTCCTTCTCCCGGGATCTGGCGGCGCTCACCGAGCAGTTGAAGGCGAGCGACGGTGATATCCGCGCCCTGATGGCCAACGGCACCTCCGCCGCCCAGGAGGTGGATTCCCTCATGAGGGACACCCGTCCCCACCTCCCGGTTCTGCTGGGCAACCTGATCAGCGGAGGCCAGATCACCCTCGCCCGGCTGCCCGGTGTGGAACAGATGCTGGTCACCTTCCCCGTGGTCGTCTCGGGCAGCTACACAGTGCTTCCCGGAGACGGCACGACCCACTTCGGAATGGTCGTCAACGCCGACGACCCGCCGCCCTGCCGTGCGGGGTACGGAACCCAGCGCCGCGACCCCGCCGACACCACCGACCGCCCGGCCAACACCGACGCACGCTGCACGGCCCCGCGCGGCGGCGACACGTCCGTGCGCGGCGCACAGAACGCACCGGGAAGCCGCGTACAGATCGGCTCGACGGGCGGAGCACAGACCGTATTCGGAAAGGACTCCTGGCAATGGCTGCTCGTGGGCCCCATGGCATGACCCTCATACTCGCCGTCCTGGCTGCCGTACTGATGGCTACCTCCGGCTGGCTGGGCTTCCAGCTGTACGAGCGCGATGAGGAGGACCGGCGGCACCAAGACATCCTGGCCGCCGCCCGCCAGTCGGCGCTGAACTTCACGTCGCTCGACTACCGGCAGTACGAGCGGGACAGCAAGACCGTCCTGAACGGCGCGACCGGGGAGTTCAAGAAGCAGTTCTCGGCCCAGACCGCGGAGCTGACGAAGATCGTCGCCGAGAACAAGTCCGTCTCGGAGGGACGGATCCTCGACGCGGGCATCGCCCGGGCCGACGCCCGCACGGCCCGCGTCCTGGTGGTGGCCGACAGCAAGGTCACCAACGTCGCCGCCCCCGAGGGCACGTCCCGCAACTACCGCCTTCAGCTCGACCTCGTCTTCGAGGGCGGGCAGTGGCTGACGTCCGACGTCGAATTCGTCGGCTGACAGGAGAACCACCATGGCGAACCCGACCGTTCGAGCCCGCCAGCGCTCCGTGGCGGCAGCCGCGCGCGCGGCGGCCAAACGCGCCGACCAGGCAAGCCGCCGGCAGGAGGCCGACCTGGAGCCGGCCGCCCCGGAGCCGGCGGAAACGACGCCCGCCAAGCCGGCTCGCAGCCGACCCCGTCGACTCACCGCACTACTCAGCATTGTGGTCCTGCTGGCCCTGGCCGCAACGGCCACGCTCGCCTGGAAGCACCGAGAGGCCGAGCGCACGACCGAGGCCCGCGCAGCGGCCCTGACGGCGGCCCGCAAGGCCGCCCCGGTGATCCTCTCGTACGACTACCGCCACCTGGACCGCGACTTCGCCGCGGCCCGCGGCCACCTCACCGGCCCCTTCCTCGACCAGTACAGCAAGACCACGGAGACCGTGGTGGCGCCCACCGCCAAGACCTACAGCGGAGTGGTGAAGGCCGCCGTCGCGACCGGCGACGCCACCCCGGCAGCATCGGTGATCTCAGCATCCCCGGACAAGGCCGTCGTCCTGCTCTTCATGAACCAGCTCACCACCAGCACCCAGATCGCCACCCCCCGTCTCGACCTCAACCGCGTCCGCATGACCCTCGTCCGCACTCCACAAGGCTGGAAGGTCAGCGCTGTAGACGCGCTGTGACCGGGGCCCGGGGCCGCGTGTCCGCACGACGAGCGGTGTTGGTCACAGGGCGTGACATCAGATCGGCGCGCGGGTGCCTGGATATCAGCCTGTGGGGTGGCGAGTTTGCTGCCCAGCGCTGATCAGTGGCTAGGTAGACAAGTTCGTAGGGATCTATTCTCCCCAGCTGCTCCCCAGAGCGCGCCTCGCGCCCGATTTTCGGTCGCGCAGATGCAAATTGAACAGGCGGGCCGTGTCGTTACTCGCCAGATCTAGAGCCAGTCCCGACGCTTGAAGATGAGGTACAAACTGATGCAAACTATCGCCATTAGGGCCACCGCGAAGGGGTATCCGAACACCCAGCGCAGCTCTGGCATGGCTTCGAAGTTCATGCCATAGATAGTTCCAACGAGTGTGGGTGCAAACAGAATTGCCGCCCAACTTGAGATCTTCTTGAAGTCGTCACCCTCACGCCGCTGACCTGCGAAAATCGGCAGTGCAGGCGGTCTGACCTGCAGGGATCGGTCTTTCCGGCCCTTTCGCCGTGCTGCCCGTTTGTACGGCCGATCCTCCCCAGCCGCTCCCCAACGGGCCTCATTCTCCCCAGATTCTCCCCAGCGGAGGCTGCTTCGGATGGAGGCTTTCCGCTGGCCGGGCGACGATCTGAGCGACGGGAAGGGTGGCGGGGCGGGAGTAGACGGCAGAGGTGGCGCCGGCGGTCTGTTACTTTGCCCACCACTCATAATCTGCTCTGAGCGGCCCCGAACGGCGTTGCTACGTCCTCACGGTCCCGCCCCGCCACCAGCGCGGCCACTGGCCGGAGCTGCAGGACCTCCTGCTTAGACGGCAACGGATTGCCGTCCAACCACCCATATCCCGGACTCTTTCGGATCCGAATCTTCTCCAAAACGTTCCCCGCTCTGCCGTCGCGGAGCGGGGGACCCACCCGGTCGGTTTCACGATGCGGGTGCTGGCCGTGGGTGGTCAGCTGTCGAACAGCGTCAGCTGGTCGGCTGTCTCGACTACGTCCGCCTCCTCTTCGAGACCCGGTGCCTGGCCCTGTGCAGGGTCGGAGTCTTTGACCGGGTCAGAGATCTCGGAGACTTCCGAAGAGGTCTCAGGAGACGCACGATGCGGTAGCACGTAGTCCTGGCCGAGACCCGCCAAGTGCAGTGGGAGCGGCAGGGACAGAGCCTCCGGGTAGTCCGGGGGCTGCCGGAGCAGGTGGACTGCGGAGGCGAAGGACTCCGGGGCGTCGCCGGCTTCGAGGTGGCAGCCGAGGACTGCGATCTCCAGGAAATCAGGAGTCCATCCGACCATTCCGGTGTCGATGGTGGGCTCACCCTTGCGCTTGCCCATCCGGATCGGGCGTGGCGCGAGCTTGTCCGCTTCGACGGCGGAAGACTTGAACTGCACCGGCTTGGAGTTGGCCGAGTGGAAGACCCGCCCATCGGGGCCGTGACCAGCGGGCAGCCACAAGCCGGCTGCAATGCCGTTCGCCCCGCCGCCTGGATGGACGCCCCACCACTGTGGGGTCTCCCTGCCGCGCCCCGTGCGGACGCGCACGAGACGAAGATCGGGGTCGAGGCGCCGGGAATCCGCCTCACCGTCCCGCATACGGTCGGGTTCGGTACGGCCGTCCTGGAGCCAGGTCCAGTGGGAGCGGGCGTTCTGGGCCTCGGCCAGGAGCAGGGTGGGTTCGCGCCGGAGAGAGGCGCGGATTCGCTGCAGCCATTCCTCGGCGCGACGGCGCTGTTCGGCGCGGTCGGCGTGCCAGCTTCGGCGCTTGGGGGCGTCTTCCTCGTCACGTGGCCCCGGCAGCAGAGGACGTACCTCGGCGAGCCGGGTCAGCCTGATCAGCATGGTCGGGTACGGGACCCAGGCCCCTGCGCCGTCGTCGGCATTCGGGTCCCACCCCTGGATCCGGGCCAGCCCCGCGCCCTCGGGGGTCACCAGGACCGCTACCGGTACATCGGTGGCCCACCGGTTCCTGCTGGTGCGGTTCCTACGGACCATCCAGACGGCTGCATGGCGCAGGCCGCCGGGAAGACCACTGGCGATGCCGAGTTCGGGATATACCCGTGCGCCGAGCTGGCGCAGCCCGTCGTCCCAGGCCATGCGGGCGCGGTGGTGCTGGTTGTCGACCGTGTTGTAACCCTTGACCTTCTTGGGGACGGCGAGGAACTGGGTGACGTAGCCCGCGTCGGCGAAGCCGAGTCGCAGTGCGAACTTCGGATCATGTTCGGTGCTCGCGAAATCGTCGGCCCGGTCGATTTCTACCAGCGCGAGCGCGGGAGGCGAGCTCGCCTTCGGCGCGCGTCCCTCGACGCCGTTGAGCCAGTCGGCGATTTCTGCCCGACGGGAGTACAGAGCTGCTGACACGACGGCTTCCGGACGCCGCGGTCCTTCGGGGAGCTCTAGGCCGTCGGTGAACGAGACCGTGCTGTCGTCGGCTCGACGGTGGACGGGCCGGAAGCAGTTCAGCCGGACGGCTAGTTCAGAGGTGACCCATTCCAGGACAACGGGACTTTCGACACGGGCGTCGAGATAGGGCGCCTCGTCGTGTTCGGGCGCTGCCTCGGGCAGACCGAGCAGCTCCACTAGTGCCGAGATCGTGGTCTCCCGCAGCTCGGAGGTCTGCCACACCAGCTGAAGTTCGAGGACGGGCCTGTCGTCTTTGTAGGGGCCGTTGTAGGCAGAGATCGCGAGGGCTGCGGCGCGCCGCCGTTCGGCCGTCCTGCGCGCCTCATCGGCAGCCTTTTCGTCGGGCTTCACGTTCGTCGGAGGGGCGTTGACCGGGCGATTACCAGACAGGATGGACCGGGAGTGGGGCTGTGCGGCGCGGAGACCTTCGGGCACCGCCTGCTTCGCCCATTCCGTGAGCCGGGAGACCTGGTCCGGCATCAGACCGGCTCCCACCTCGTGACGGCCCATCGCCGTGCGGTAGACGATGCTGGCACGCATCCCGTCGGTGAGCCACTTTTCGGGAGAGGTGAGCAGGTCGTCGACACCGGGCAGTTCGTCACCGAGGACGACTCCACCGAGGAGTTTGGCGGGGCCGCCGTGTGACCAGCGCTCCGAGAAGGTGCCCGTCTCGCGGTCGCGGTACCGCTCCAGCTGAGCAACGGCGAAGCGTTCGCTCAGCGGCACGCCGGGGAGGACAGGAACCTTGGGGCGCAGCAGTACGGTCGTGCGGCTGCCATAGGGAAGGTGCAGGCGCCCGCTCTTTCCGCTCACGCGGGTCGCCCAGCGGCGGATGCTCCAGTGCAGGTGGTAGCGGGGGAGGGGGTCGAAGGGGACGGTGTGCAGGGTGATGTTGAGGACGATCGCGAACCACCACGTGCCCTTGGAGCCGCCCGGCTCGTACGGAACCGGCTGAGAGACGAGCTCGGCGCCCTTGTCGCGGGGCCCGCGAGGCATGGCCCGGAAACGGAGCGCACCGCCTTCGAACGGGTAAGGGCCGAGATCAAGCACGCGGCGGGCCAGCCAGTCGGGGGTGAGCGTGAACTGGTGCCCGGCCGGGGTGGCGGTGCCCCCGTCGGTGTGGCCACACGCGACGAGTTCACGTCCTACGGACTCCCACTGCGGCGTGTGTGCCGCGAGTTGGGCACGCACCTCACGGAGCAGGCCGCGGTGCTCGGGTTCGGGACGGATGTCGCGGAGCCAGTGGGCGATGAGAGTACCGAGGACCTCGGTGGGCAGCGGATCGGCAAGGTCGGCGTCCGTGTACAGCCAACGTGCCGAGTCACCTTCGGTGCGAGAGCCGAAAGGCCGTGGCATGGCCAGGACATCGGGGGCGTAAGCCTGGATCGCCTGTTCCAGGGCTCGGGTGGGGGCCGTGCGCCAAGGCTCGGAATCCTTGTCGCGGCCGGCGTTGCAGAGTTCGAGGATGCTGTCGCGCCACTCCTCGGGGAAGGGCAGGGCCCGGTATCGGCCGATGACGGAGATGTCCTGGCGGTCAGGGAGCCAGGCCGTGGTGCGCACGTGGCGGTAGTTCACGGGCATGTCAGGGTCTTCCTGTGAGGTCGGGACGCACGACGTCGGGGAGTCTGCCGTCCGGTGTGGGAAGGAGCCGTGAGTGCTGTTCTCAGGTAGTGCGGTTGAGATGGTCGATCCGACCGAGGGCGCTGTAGAGCGGGGCGTACAGCAGACGGGCGACTGCGGCGTCGGCCGGGTTCGCCGCTCCGGATTCGGCTCCGGGCGACGAAGTGTCGACGAAGTACGGGGCGAGCACGGACCGCACGGCGTGGAGGAGGCCGGGGCTGGGCCGACGGCCGCCGATGGTCCTGACGGCGGGGGCCGAAGCCCACGCGGCGGCCGGGGCGAAGGCCGCGTCCACGAAGAGGACACGGGCGGGTACGCCGCCGCGTACCAGGCGGCCGATGACCTGCCACATGGTGACCATTTGGTCCCAGGCGAAGGCGCGCTGTTCCCAGGGACGGAGGGCGGAGTAGGCGTAGCGGCGGGAGAGCAGCCGACGCCATTCCTTGCGGGCTTCCTGGCGCAGCGCATGGCCTGCCTGGTCCAGGTTCTCCGCATTGCGGACCAGATCGGTGAAAGTGGCAGGGCCCACGCGGTCGTCGTCGCGTGATTGGTCGCGGATGAAGCGGCTGATCCAGTCGTTGAGGGCGTACACGGACAGGGACAGGTCGTCGGGCCGGGGATGCGGCCGGGCGAGGAAGACGGCGGTGCCGAAGGCTGCCCGGCCCTGGCCGTTGAGAATGTTGTGGCCGCGTTCCACGGCCATCAGCGGGGCCACCAGGATCTCGGCCGTGCGGTCCTCGGCGAAGGTGGCGAGGTCGCCCCGGCGGAGGCTTGCCAGCAGAGCCGGGCCATCCACACCGGGCAGGTGACCCAGGTCGGCGTCGTCCGGTACGAGGACGCGGACCCGGCCCTTCCACCGTTCCGAGCGCTGTCCGTCAATGGTCTCGGCCACGGCGTACGCTTCGCGATAGCTGCCGACCAGGACTAGGACGCGCCGGCGGTGGTCGTCGGCGATGCGGGCGAGCTCTTGGTCGAGGACGCTGCCGGCACCTCCGGCGCCGGGCCGGGCGAGCCGGTCGGCCATGGCACGGGCCTGGGGGATCCGAGCTTCGAGCTCGGTGCCGGAGAGCCGCATTGGCTCCCCTGCGGCGTCGTAGAGGAAGTGGGTGGCGAACCGGGTCTGCCCGACACCTTCGAGGGACTTCTTCGACGGCATCAGGACGGCGCCGACAGGAGCGAGAATGTGGGCCCGGGTGGATTCCCCAGCCCAGCTGGTACCTGACATCAGGACGACGTTGGGGCCAGGGCGGCCGATCGCGCGGTCCTCGCCGAGACCGGTGAGGGAGAGCAGCAGCTCGCGGCCGACCCCCGTGCAGCGGAAGAAGCGCAGGGTGCCGCTGGTGCGCCCTACCTCGTCGTAGGTGTCCTCCTGAGGCTGGTACTGATAGCCGAGAACGTTGCCCATGGGGGCTTCGGGGATGATCGGCGCGTAGTCGAGCGGTGCGCGGCGGGCCAGTTCCTTGCCCTGCCGGTCGAGACGGAGAGCGGCTTCCACCATGGGCCACAAATAGGTCAGCCGGTCGAGGCGCTGATGGAGAACGGAAAGGAGGAGCACGAACTCCAGGCGGTCGCGAGTGATGCGCTGCCACTCGTCCCGGTGTTCCGGAGTCAAACTGTCGAGGACTGGCGTTCCTACGAGGAGCGCGTCGAGCAGGGACTGGACCCGGGTACGGGAAGCCACCGGCGACAGCGTGTACAGCAGGTCCTTCGCGACGGCGGACAGAGTCGTGGAGAGCGGGTCCGCGAAGTCCCCGTCGCCAAGCGGATCATCCCGGAAGTCGTCGAGTGCAGCGGTGAGTGCGGCACGGCGAGGATCGGGCTCCGGCACCGCAGTTGTGAAGTCCTCCGCTCCCTCCGAGTCGTCCTCGTACCCCTCGTAGAGGCTCCGCTCGTCTTCGACGGCCCCTTCGACGGGTTCGGGGCGCTCCGGATGGCGTGGTAGCCCGAACCATTCTGCGATCAACTTCTCCTGCAAGGCCCAGGGGCTGAAGTACTCCTGGTCCACCCACTCGCGGAGAGTGGTGTCCGAGATGAGGCGCTGGTAGATCCGATCGGCGGCGGTGGCGACCACGGAGAGCGCCGCGTTCCACTGCTCCACGTCCCGGTCGGCGAGCAGTAGCCTGCCACGCCTGCTCAACTCCTCGATCTTGTGCGTGTGCAGTTGGTCGAGCCAGGACTCGGTGCCCGGCTTCACCAGGGTCGCGGAGGGAGCGAAGAGTTCGTCGAAGCGCATCTGGACGGAGTCGGCCTCGTCGACGAAGACCAGGTTGCTGCGCAGACAGGCGAGTTCCAGCTGGCGGAGCCGTTCGTCGTTGAGGTGCGCGGGCACAGGGCTCTGGACGAGGCTGGACGGGTTGGCGACCCAGATGAGGCCGTCGACCTGGTGGCGGGCGGCCCGGTGCCGGGGGCACCGTGACCACAGGGGGCAGCCGTGCGGAGTCGCCAGGGCGGTGCCGTTCTGGCCCCGGTTGGCGGGTTGGCGGACTGGTGTCGACTGCACGCCCGAAGGGCGCCATGGCGCGGGCAGCGATGCGGCTTCCGTAGTCGTCCCGGCCTCCTGCGTCTCCTTCTCCGGGTGGAGTCGAGTGCACGGCGCATCGCTGTAGGCGAGTGGTTCGACCGCCTCGTTGCCCCGCAGGGCGTCGGCGATGCAGATGGTGCTGAGATTGTCGAAGGCGGGCGCGTGGTGGTCGAGAAGGTTGTCGTGACCGCGGGAGGCGAGTCTGCGGTGGAGGCGCTGTACATGGGTCTCGCGGGTGGAGACGCCGAGCACGGGGACCGCCGGCAGCCCGACGGTTTCGAACAGTTCGCAGAGCCTCAGCTGTTCGGCCGCATCACCCACTACGAGGGTGGTCCGCATACCGCGTCGGGCCGCGGTGGCGGCGGCCAGGACCATGAAGGTGCTCTTGCCCGCCCCGACCATGCCGACCAAGTGCAGTGTGCCGTCCAAGACGATGCGGTCGTGCTCGGTGAAATCTCGGCCGTCGGCGTCACGCGGGGCGATGCGCACCTCGGTGAGTCGTTGCTCCCAGCGGCCCGGCCGCTCGACGCCCTCGTCCTCCTCTACCTCGTCCATCCACCGTGCGGTGTCGCGGAGTTGTTCGCGGGTGATCTCGATCGGGCCCGATCGGACAGGAGGCCCGGCGCTGAGCTCGTGCCCCTCGAGGCCGTCCTCGATCAGGTCGGCCGGAAAGCGCACCGACGCCGCCCGGTTGCCCTCCTGGAACTCGCTGCGTCCTGCCGGCGCGAGTGGCAGCGGGCGGCGCACGAAGTCAGGTACCCCCGAGAGCGCCTCGCCGTAGACCGCGTGGCGGCCGGCCGCCACGGTGGGGACGATGCGGCGGGGCGGGGTCCGCGCACCGGGTTCCGGCAGCTGGTACGCCCGCAGCCGGTCAGGTACGCGCTCGTATCGGGAGAGGGCCTGACGCCATGCGTGGCTGCGGCGCAGTGTCCACAGCAGATGCCGGGCGGCGATGAGGGCCGTCCGATGCTCCTCACTGGCGACCAGGCCCGCGGCCTCGGCGTACGGGTAGCCGCCAAGGAGGACGTACGCGCTCTCGGCGGGCTGGTCCGGGGCGATGAGTTCGAGGAGATGCAGGGCCAGTTCAACCTGGCAGAGATGGGACGGTTTGAGGCCTTCGAGGCCGGGCTCACCCGACCAGAACCTCTTCAGTTCCTTGACGAGGGACCGGTTCCACTCGATCTGGTCACGCATGGCGGGCTCCGTCGGGGGTGGTTCGGTTCGTGCGGGTTGTGGTGAGTCCTGCGGCCCGGGGGCGCGGGGTCCCGATCTCGCGGAGCCGGGCTGTGGCTCGTGAGACCAGGGCGCGGTCGGTGAGCAGAGGCAATCCGCGGGCGCGGGCCGGCCGGGCACGGGCGAAGGCGGCCAGATAGCCGGGCCGGGCGGTAACCCGGTACTGGGGAACAACCCAGAACCCGTCGTCGTACGGCGGGTCGGCGGGGACCGGGCGGGCGGAGCGGCCTAGGAATACGGGATGGGCCCAGTCCTTGACGTCGATGGCCCAGCGGTGCCCGTCGGGGAACGTGACCAGCAGGTCGTAGGCGTCGTACCCGGGCCACATCCGCACATCGAGACCCAGGTCGAGCAGCTGTCGCTCCAGATCGGCCTCGGCCCGTCCCGGCCCGGTGACGAACTGCCTCAGAGGGCGCTCGAGTTGGACGGGCCGTCCGGTCGTCGCCCGTTCCAGTCGCCGTCCCAGCGGCGCCGGCCCGGTCCGGCGGCAGCGGTCCCGTTCGCACCACCATGAGCCGTCGCGGACGGGAACCAGCAGGGTGAGGCAGCGCCCGCAGGTGGTGTAGTGGTCGTTGCGGAGGTAGCTGTCGGGCACGTCCTGGTAGATTCGCATGATCAGTTCGTGGACGGGTTCGAGGACCAGATCTCCACCGAGAGCGGACAGTTCGGCGACGGTGAGCACCGGGCGCCGCACGAGGAGTCTCCTGAACTCTGTGTACGCCTCCTCCTCGCCGTGCTCCCGGCACAGCCTCAGCGCGGTGTGCACGATCATGCGGTCGCGGAACCTGGCGGCGGTGTCGGGACAGCGCTCGGCCCACTCGTGGCACAGGTCACCGGGCCTCCCCGACACCGGGTCGAGAAGCATGTCCTGCGGACCTGCCGCGTCGGCGGGCAGGTCGAGGGGCCACTCGGCGAGGGGCAGGGTGCGGCAGCGGTCGATCAGCTCGGCGAGCGACGCGGGTGGTTCCTCACCGCGCACGAGGCAGGCGAGAGCCGTGCGGTCCAGCGCACGCTGGGCCTCGGCGGGATAGGGGAGGGTGAAGGACTCCAGGCCGGCGGTGTCCTCCAAGATGAGCAGCGCCTGGGCGAGCGTCTTCAGCAAGGGGACGCCCTCGTGGGCGGCCCACTCCTCGGCGGGCAGTGGCAGGAAGTCGTCGCTCATGGGGGCGTTCGGGCGGGTCATGCCGCACCGTCTACGGTTTCGGTGCGTTCGCGGCCCGTGGCGCACCAGCCGTGAACGACGCATGCACGGCAGTCGGTCCCGGAGGAGGGCGCGGCCTGATAGCCGCGGTCGGCGGCCCAGTCGGCAACGAGCTCGCGGAGCAGCGCACGGGCACGGTCGGCGGTACGCGTGTCGTGGGGGTCGAGCTCTTCGAGGCGGGCACCGTCGGGCCGCAGCACCTCCAGTTCGATGCGGGAGCGGAGGGCGTCGCCGCCGAGGACGCCTCCTTCGACAAGGAGGACGGCGAGAGCCAGCTGTGGGTACTGCCGCATCAGCCCTCCGGCGTGGGTGTAGGTGCTCCTGGTCGTCTTGGTCTCTCGGACCACCACGCCACCCCGGTCGGTGTGGACCAGGTCGCAGTCCGCGACGAGCACCACGTCGGCTTGCGGGTCGTAGGCGACGATCCGCCGTTGCGGTTCGACCGTCTCGTGATCGGCCAGTCCGTCGAAGGGGCAGTGGGCCCGGTGCTGGTGGAGCATGGCGAGGGCTTCGTACTGCTCGTCGGCCGTGAGGCCAGGTAGGTGCTCGGGGAGGGGCACCGCACGGCAGGATCCACGGGCGGGATCTGCATGCCGCTCGTTCAGCCAGGCGTCAACAGCCCGTCCCCGGCGGATGGCGGCGCTCTCAGTGCGTCCATCGCGGAGCTTGAGTACGCGGGTGGCGTGGTACTGCTCGGCGCAAGTTCCGTAAGCCCGCAGGTCGCTGACGGAAAGGCTGCGGCGCTTCCGAGGAGTGGCGGCCACGCCGAGGAGTCCCGGAACCCGGGGGACGGCCCCGCAGTCGGGCAGTCCCACACAGCGGACGCAGTCGGCGCTCGGGCGGGCCTCGGTGGCGTCGGCGAGGTTTGCCATCGAGGCCGCGACCTCGGCTGCCAGGTAGCGATGCTCGGTCTCCTCAGCTGTCCAGTCGGCGAGTGTCTCCGTACTACCGTCGGCGAGCCCCACTCCGACCACACGGATCCGCTCCGGCCGGACGTGCGGTCCGGAGAGGGGGGTTGAAGGGGCGCCGAACGGGGTCAGGGAGGGGGAGCCGGTCAGCAGGACGTGGGCGACTGCCGCGATCTCTACCGCCGGCCTGTCCTGCTTCACGGTGCCCAAAGAAGGAATCCAGATCTCGCGTACGCGGCCGTCCTGCGAGGCGTACCGTCGCCCCCACACGGTGCGTTCGTACTGCGTCGCCCCCCGGGCATCCGGCTGCGCGAGCTTCTTGCTCCCGGCGACCCAGCCAGGGGCGACCGGCAGGAGGGGGGACTGGTTTGCCGCGCCTCGCGCAGCTTCCCGGTCGGTCCTGGCGGTCAGGTAGAGGCGGGCGGCCTCGCAGGCCCAGGCGACATGGACTGGGGTGCACCTGCGGAAGTTCGCCGGATCCGTCGCAGCCTCGACGAGGCTCCGGCCGCGGTGTTCGACAGCGTCGAGGAGAGCGAAGAACGGCTTGAAGGAGAAGTCCTCGACCGGCTTGGCAGGGAGCCGTCCCGGCGCCTTGACCAGGGCCCTGGCCCGCAGCGCGCGGCCCAGGGGGCAACCGGCAGGGTCGGGCCGAACCAGCGAGGCACCGATCCGCAGCAGAGTGCTGTCCCCGATGGAGTGTGGCGGCTTGCGGAACGCGGTCATGGGCCGCTCCTCGTGGCTGGTCGGCGGATGGTCCCTCGGTCGACTCTGGAAGAACCATGGCGCGGTGCTGTGAACAAAGTCAAGCGATGCCATGAGGGTGTGTCAGTTTCCGCTACTCTGTGCCTCGGTCTGGATCACCCAGGAACGGGGAGGCGTCCACGTGGAGCGCGGAAAGATCGTTGATGGACGTTTCCGGATCGACGGAACCCCGTCCGTAGGCGGGATGGGTGCGGTATGTCGTGCGACCGACCTGACGGACAACTCCGTTGTCGCCGTGAAGTTCCTCATTCCCGACGCCGCGAGGTCCGCCCTGGACGGCTGGAGCGTCGAGCCGACGCTCACGGAGTTGCGGCGCTTCGAGCGAGAGATTCGTTTGTACGACCGTCTGGGTGGTGAAGGCGTCCCGTTCCTGGTGCATCACGGCCGTTTCCGGCGCCGCCCCTATCTGGTGATGCAGTACATCGAGGGAACTGACCTGCGGAAATACCTGAATACGAACCGCAGGCACGTCGGAGTGGCGGTCTCCGTCGCTGTCCAGATCCTGGAGACCCTGGCCCGAGTACATGAAGCGGACACGGTGCACCGTGACGTCAAGCCCCACAACATCCTCTTGGAGAATGCCACCGGTCGTGCCTACCTGGGTGACTTCGGCATCGCCCTGCTCACCGATCACGACGCGACCCGGTACACCGAGGGGCAGACCCCGGGCACGATGGGGTACAAGGCTCCGGAGGTCCTCGACGGGGAGGAGAACCCCACGGGTGCGGCGGATGTCTATGCCGTAGCCTGCCTGTTCTTCGAACTGGCGGCAGGCCGGCCAGTCTTCGTCCACCCGGCAAGTGACATCCAGATGGCGCAGGCCCATTTGCATGAACCACCGCCTCGTCTCGACCGGGTTCTGCCCGGCTTCCCCTCCCAGTTGGCAGACCTGGTCGACTGGATGCTCGCCAAGGACCCTGCTCGGCGTCCTTCCGCGCGCAGTGCCGCCGAGGCGTTGCGGCCGTACCTGCCCCAGCCCGACGACCCCGAGCCGGACCCGGCGGTCTACCCCGACCTCACTCTTCCCTTCCGGCGGCCGGTACCTTTGGTTCATCACGAGCCGAGGCGCGCCGCACGTCAGGGGGGCCGCTCCCGGGTTCGGCGCCCCGGGGGTGCAGTCGACCGGGACGGCCTCAGGCACGCTCTCGCCACGGCGTACGACGAGATCCACGGTGCCGGCTCAGGGCCGGGTCCGGTGGCCGAGCGGCTGACGGAGTTGCTATCTCCGGCACAGAGGCGCTGGGGAGTGTTCGATTCCGATGTGCTCACGGCGCGCGTCCTCGTCGCTGACCGGGAGCGGATCCATCATGAAGGAGTTGGCGCGGACAAGCGGTACCGGGACGTCGTCCGTGACCTGAGGGGTGTGGCTCAGCCTGGCGAGCCGACGTTCGCGGCGCTACTCGCGGCCCGCCTGGGGTTGGTGGAATGCCGAGTGTCGTTGCCGGGCCAACGGGACGAGGCTCTCGCCGAGTGGGCGCGGTGCGCGGCGCAGGTCTGGAGTGCACCTGTAGACGGACTCCTCGGGCAGCGCCACCTGCTGTCGCTCATCCGCGAGCTCGGTGCGTTCATGGCCGAGTGCCCGGAGAGGGACTGCTCGCACTCCGAATGTCGTCCGCCGGAACTGATCGAAGTCGTCCTGAACGACTTGCCGGAGGCAGGTCAGGGCTGAGTCGACGCTCAGCGATACTCCAGGCGCCCAGTCACCAGGAGCGCGGACAGCCCGTCGCTCAGCTCTCGTCCGACGCCCCCCAATTCTGCGAGTGCCTTTTCCATCTCGACCAGCTTCCTGTGTACTTGGCCGTACGCCTGCTGTTCCTCCAGCGGCAGCCGCAGCGCGTGGAGTCGGCGGACGTCAACCCGCGAGGTGTTCGAAGCGTGGGTACCGGCTCGCCTGGCATTCGACCTCTCCCGCAAGCAGGCGGCTAGGAACCACGGGTCGAGGCGTTCTGGATCGACTCGGAGGCGGTACACGTGGTGGCCCAGAGCTCGCGGAGCGGCCGTCTCGACCCATGCGTCGAAGCCGTGTGCGGTCGCTACGACGACCACGTCACCGAACGACGTCAGCGGGAACAGACCGTCCTGGTCTGCTTGCTCGGCGGCAGCCCGGTCGAGCCACTGCTGTTCTTCCGGGCCGATCGCGACGAGGCCTGTGACCAGTCCGACCCCGTCGTCCGGGACGTCGCCCCGCCGTACCGTTTCCTCCGGCAAGGCGCTGCCGGAGAGGATGCTGAGGGCCTTCGCCTGTTCCAGTTCGGCGACGCTCACGGTGCCGTGACTGACGGCGTCCTGCACCGCAGAGAGTTCGCGCAGGGACCTCCCCGCGTCCTGGGTGGCGAGCAGCCCCTTCTCGTACCGGGTCCACAGGCGTCGCAGGTCCACCGGCCTCGTCGGTCCAGCAGCCGCGGCGTGCCGGGCCGGTGTGAGGTCGGTTTCCTCGCCGAGCAGGTCGGTCACTGGAACGGACACGCTGCCAGGCCGTTCACCGCCCCGAAGTGCGGTGAGAACCCGGTCTCCTATCGCATCCCAGTCGATGGCCGGTAGGCGGGAAGCCGAAACTGTGGATGGTGTGTGGCGGCAGTCCGACGTGTCCACCAGGACCACCGAGTCTTGGGAGCGCGGCGCGGGTGCGGCGAGGACCCACAGGTGCAGTCCAATTCCGTAGGGCGGCGCGGCCCCGGCAGGCAGAGCGACCACCGCGCGGATCACACCAGCCCGGAGCAGACCTGCACGGATGCGCCGCCCGGCCCGGCGGGCGGCCACCCCCGGAGGCAGGAGGACGACCGCCACACCGCCATAGCCGGTGACGCTGGCGCCTTTGCCTTCATCCAGCATGGAGACGACGTGCTGGACCCAGGCCAGTTCCGATTCCGTGCGCGGTGGTTGTCCGTACGTCCAGCGCTGGTCCGTGGCGAGTTCCGTGTGGCCCCAGTCGCGTTCGTTGGCAGGCGGATTGCAGAGTACGACGTCGACCGGTTCGGACGGCGAGCCGATTGTGTCCCGCAGCGTGTCCGTGGCGGTGACCGAGACCAACGCCTGCTGTCCGACCTCCAGGATCAGCCTGGTGTCTGCGACCGAGGATAGAACCGGGTCGGCATCGTTCCCCAGAAGCCCAAGAGGGCGGAGCTCGCTCCCGCCCGCTTCTGATTCGGACCATTTGCGGGCCGCGGCGAGCAGCAGTGTGCCGGTGCCGCAGGCGGGATCGGCCACCGTCCGCACCGGGTCCGCGCCGCGCACCTCAGCCGCGACGGCAGCCATCAGGGTGGCGAGCGGGGCCGGCGTGGTGGCGATCTGCCGGACGTGCGTGCCCAGCCACCGGTCGAGCAGGAACCGGAAGGTCTCGGCTCCACCCTCGACACCGGCCATGCGCACGGCCTCGTCCACGAGCGCCTGCTCCGCCGAATCTAGCGGTACGTCTTGGTCCGCACGGTCAGCAGCAGCATCCCCATCAGCCGCCGACGCGTCGGCGAGTTGTTTGCCGAGACCGGCGACGACTCGGCCCATCCTGTCTCGGTCGCCCAGGTCCGCGACCCGTGGCCACAACCGTTCCAGCGGACCCGCCGTTGGCGCGATCTTGTCGTTCCGCTTCAGCCATTCCTCGACCGCCTCCAGGGCGAACTGCGGGCTGGCATCCGTGCCGCCGACCGGTTCGGGGAAGTCCGGGTGTCTGCGCCTCCAGTTGCTCACCGCCGCGCGTCCGACCCCCGCGAGACGGGCGATCGCCGCCAGGGTTACCGACACTTGATCCGTACGTTGGGCCATCTCGCTCCTCCCGGAACGCCAGGTGTCGACAGCCCGCCCCGCATGAGCGAAGAGGCCCGGCATGCAATTTGCAGCTTGACTTTGTTTTCAGTGTATCGATCCAGGTTGCTGAGCACATCCACCGGATCTGGTGGTCCGACTCGACCGCCCGTTGCACGACATGTGTCTTTCTCGCGCGAGTGCACGCAATGAGGGGCAGACGCCGCTCAGCGGCCAGGTCGGCGTCTTGAAACCGGCGCAGACTGTGATCTTGGACGTGCCACACCTGCCGCCATCGGGTCGGGCGCCCCGCCGGACACGGCGTCGGCCCCTGCCGGTTCGGTGAGGTGTCCCTCGGTCAGCGGCTGTGCTCCGTGCAGCAACGAGCGGTGACCGGCCGGCCTGTCGTCCTTGCCGCCGGTCAGGTCGGCGATCGGGAGCACCGTGCGCAGCGAGCAGGCGATGGCGGCCGTGTAGATGATGAGCAGGATGCGGGTTCCGAGGGAGCGGCCGAGTAGGTGCCTTGACCCAGTGCAGGGTTACGACGGTCTTGCCGGTTCCGGGGGCTGCCGGTGATCTGGGCGATCCGGCGTAGGAGCGCCGGTAGGCAATCCGGCGCTGCCCGGGAAGCTCCCGCCGCCGTTCCATCGGCTCCGTGGGCCGGCCCTCTCCTGCGGGTAGTGCAAGTATTCGGAGCAGGGGCAGACTCTTCGTGGGGGCAACGGCTTGACGAACCGATCTGATTCTCCTCCGCTGCGTTCCGTCTGTCAGGCTCGGACACGTGACGTACGTAGTGACCGTAGACATCTGCATCCCGGAGGGAACTCCGGAGATGGACCCGCTGCAGCGTGCCGGGGCCGTCGCGCTGATCGAGAGCGGCTTCGCCTCGGTCGACGGCATCGACGGGCCGGACGGCATGGAGGTCGAACTCCTCGACACGATCGTGGGCGTGTATCCGGGCGGGGCACTGCTCAAGGTGTTCATCGACGCCGAGGTGCTCGAATTCGCGGAGGACGCCGTCCGGGACGTCGTGAGCGAAGTGCTTCGACGCTCCGAGCTGCTCGCGGATTGGACGGTCGAGCGGTGCGAAGTCGAACTGCACCCTGAGCTCACCCAGGAGAGCCTCGCCGCCGCCGACGGCCCGGACGGCCCGCCGGACGACCCCGCGGCCCGCAAAGCCCGTCATGCCGAGCCGCCCGCAGCAGCAGAAGGAGGCGAGTACGACGCACAAGCGAAGGCCGAGGAAGTGCGCGCCCGGATGCTCGCGCTGGCGGACGAGCTGCGCTCCTTTCCGCCAGTGATGTTCGGTGTGCAGGACGAGTCCGGGGAGGAGGAAGGCGACGACTACGGCTTCGCAGCAGCGCCCGAGGACGCCATGCTGGCCGCCGGCGCACTGATCTACGCCACCGACGTCTTGATCGACGAGCTGTTCGAGGACGTGCACACCCTGGAGCAGGAGGGCACCAACGTCGGCGAGTGCGACGGCCCGCTGTGGCACCTGGAGGACCTGCCGGAGAGGTATGTCCTCCAGTACGACACTCGATTCGCCCGCCGCTTCCTGGTGACCGTGATCGCCATGACCACCCGCTTCACCAACGGAAGCTTGGACCAGCTGAGTTGCGTCGCCGAGGAACTTGCCCTGAGGCTGCTCTTGAACCAGACGACCGTCACCCTGGAGTTGTTCGGGTTACTCGAGGACGGCGTCTCGAACGCTCTAGAAGTGTTCGCCGACAACGTCTACGAGGACATGGACCACGAGTGGCTGTATGACGGCTCGATGGACGGGATCGACGAGGGCGCGGTGGGTTCGACCCTCGGCATTGCACCCATGGCGTTCGGCGCCTGGTTCACACCGTTCAACCCCGGTAGACACGTGCACCCATCGGCTGCAGACGAACCGGACACCGCCGCAGTGTGATCCGCCCCGTTCCCTGATGCGACAGAAGCACGGTGGACGCGGAGGTGTTGTTCGGACCGATCGAAGTGGCCCCACCAGGTCACGTCACTTGGCCGTGCCCTGGCCCCCCAGACGTAGGGCCCGGGGATGGTCATGGGTCGCCAGTGCCGCAGTCACCCTGCCAACGGCGTCGTCCACGCCTTCGTGCTCCCAGATGCGCAGCGGCAGCCAGCCCAGGTGTACGAGGTGGGCGTCGGTCTCCTCGTCGCGGCGGACATTGCCTTCGAGTTTTCGGCGCCACCATTCGGAGTTGTGCTTCGGAGCGTGCAGATGCTTCTGGCACGCGTGCCAGAAGCATCCTTGGACGAAGACTGCGGTTCGCCATCTGGTGAAGGTGACGTCAGCGCGGCGGCGCGGCATCCCGGGGATGGGCATGTTCACGCGGTAGCGGAAGCCCAAGGAATGGAGGGCGCGTCGCAAAGCGAGTTCTGGCGCGGTGTCCCGCTTGCGTTGGGCCACCATCACCCTCCTGGCATTCGCGTCCCGTGGGCTCGGTACGCCTCTGCGGCTGTTTTTGGTCTCCACTCCTGATCAACTAGTGGCTGCCGATTCGGTAACCCCAGTTGCCCGGCGCGGTGCGCCCCGGCTGGATCTGTTCGATCGCGAAGGTGGAGTCGGCGCAAGGCATGACGGTCCTGTCGAGGTGGAAGGAGACGGGGCCCCGCCTGGCATCCCAGGAGTCGATGGGCCAGGAGCCGCGGGGGCACGGCCTCCGTGGCGGTACTGCTCAGGCCTTGCCGTGCCGGAGACGGTGGAAGAGGGCCTCCGCCAGGCCGGAGAACGCCTCCACCTGGACGCGGCAGGTGTGACGATCCGTACAAGTCGGGTGCAGGTGGCCATCGACAGTCGCAATGTGGGGAAAGTGTCACAGGCAACCATGCCTCGGCGTACTCTGCGGGAACTACCGCAGGCGGGCCGGGGTGGTCGGCAGTGCGGCGGAGGTGCCATGGGTGGGGACCCGAATGTGTCAGCAATCATCCGCAATCACGGGCGAACGGGGGTGCCGGATCCGTATGGTGACCAGGCTCTGCTGACTCCCGCCATGACGAAAGGCTACGACGCCGTACCTGCCGGGGAACTACATCTGCTGCTGCGCTATCTCGAGGCGGTGGTTGCCACCCGTCGGGCACCGGTACACACCGCCGTCGCCTTCAACGCCGTGTACTTCGGCTACGACCTCGGGGGCGATGGCTACGGAGGTAGCCCGCTGCGCCTCGACGACTTCCCTGTGATCACCCTCGGCGGGTACGCGCCTACGCTTCCGGTCGGTGCCATGGTGTGCGTGGCGACGGGATCGGACCCGCTCTACGCGGAAATCGTCCACCGTGAGGGCGCACACCCGGAAGTGGGGGCCCTCGGGGACGTACCGGACTGGGTCTCCGGGGCACCTGTCGGGGCCACGGGCCCGGGGAGGCCGGCGACCGGCGCGGCCCTCCGGCGAAGAGAGCTCTTGGTCCCGGACCTCGAGGCATTCGGCCCGGCCCTGAGCCTGTCGCCGACTCAGCTCCACCGCCTACGCACGCACCGGCGCTGGATCAACGAAGACGGGCACGTCGTCGTCGACGTCTCCTACCCGTCCCCGGAAGCGGCCCGGTATGACGACCTGACGGCCTACGCGGACCACCTCCTGACCACGGCGAGGGAGCAGCTGCTCAGTCCCTACGTTCCCGTGTCCCTCGCCGAACTCGTGGGCGCTACAAGCGACGACGAACTGAGGGCTGGCCTCCTTGGTCTGCTCGACACGGTGAGGGGCGTTCTCGCCTCCAGCCCGTCGCTGCGCACGTGGGGCCACTACGCCGTGACCCGGACTTCGCTCGCGCGGTGTTGGGGCGATACCGGACCACTGGGAGGCGACGACCTCCGGACTCTCGCTGCCGCGGTGGAACATGCGGTCACTCCGGCGAGGCGGCGCCATGGCCTGGCCGTCCCCGTCACGGTGTACACGGCGGTCGGGCCGCGACTTCGCCAGTTCCCCGGTGCGACGGAGCTGCTCAGGGGAGTGGGGTACGCCGCAGCGGTCTGCCGCGCGAACATGACACTCGCCGATGTGGTCCGACGGGACAGCGAACAGGGCCTGTTCGAGAACGGATCCCGGATCACGCTTGACGACATGTTCGAGAGCGGGGGCGTCTGGCGGTCTCATCATCCGGGTGGCGCCGAAGCGCCCGGCGACCCCCTGGCCCCTGCGGGGCTCGGCTGGGCATCGACGCTCCCCGCACCGTCGGAGCCGGAATCAGAGACGGATGCGGAGGCGGAGATCGAACCGGTCGATCTGCCCCTCGCCGACGATGCCGTCCTGGGGCCTGGCGAACTCCTGCGGAACGACGCGGAGCAGATCGTCTGGCGGTCGCCCCTGCGGCTTGCCCATCTCATCGACGGCTGGTTCCCTCTGCATCCGTACGTCGCACACGCACTCCGCCGGTCTCACGGCCCACGCCTCGCTTCACACCTCGAACTCGACCATGCTGGACGGCCCCTGGCCAAGCGTGAGGCAGCTCAGGATGCCACTGCCGAACTCGATGACGAAACAGGCCGGTTGACTGGCATCCACTGGCCCCGCGACTTCTTTCCCGGCCTCATGCTCGAACTGCGCTGGCTCCGCGGCGAAACGGTGATCCGCGCGACGACGACCCCGCTCACAGATCCGGTGCAGGTTGACGACCGCGCGATCGGGCACTGCTACGACTCCCGCGTGCTCACCAGGGAGGACGCTCCGGGCAGCGATCGCCGTGGCGACAGCGCGGTCGGTCTCGGCCCCCGGCTACTGGTGATGCGCACCGTGCGCCGCTGCGGTCTGCTCACCCTGGACGGCCACGCCCTACTGGACCGCTCGGTCCTGCCGAGCGCGGTCTACGGGCGCTGGCCGGCACGGTCTCAAACCGCGGTCCTGGAGTCGGCGGTTGCGGAACTGCTGGCGGAACGAATCCTGGAGCCGGCCCTCGGTAGCCGGGACGCGTGGGGTCAACCGCACTACCCGGCACGTGACGGGGAGCCGGTCATCCCGCTCCTCGGCTACCGCCCTGTACGGCGAAGGGTGATACGCCCATGGGGCGGCACGGAGCCGGACGGCCCGGGGCTGCTGGCCCTCCAGTTCGTCGCCGGTCATCTGCGACGCCTCCGGCCGGGAGCCTCGCCCAGCGAGGCGCAGCGAGCGGCTTTTCGCGCACACTGCCGCAGGCTCGGCAAGGCGGACGGCTGGGAACTTCCCTACGGCTACACGTTCGTCACCGACCACACACGAGGTCACTGAACTGGGAATCTACGGTTCCCACCCCTCCCGCCGCTGTCTTGTTCCTCCCTGCCGGCTCATCGGCGTCGAGCGAGCCCTTTCCCACTGAAGGCCACAGAACGGAGTAGGCGTACATGCACGACCGCTACCGCGTCATCACGGGGCCGCCGCTGTCCCCGCCGACCGTCTCGGCCGAGGACTTCGAAGGTCTGGCCGCCGCACTCAACGCCTTGGACCACCCGGTCGGCGCTGCTCTGAACGAGCTCACGGTCGACATGGTGGAACTCGCCTTCAACTCCCTGCCGCCCAGGGAGCGGCAGAAGCTGCTGGGCGGCCTGGGCATCCGCATGGCGGCTCCTCGCCGGGCGGGTAGGGCCCTGTGCCAGGACCTGCTCTCCCGGATGCGGCGCGACGCTCGGCAGCACACCCGCAGCTGCGGCATCAGGGACCTCACGACAACCGTGCTGGACCAGATCATCGAAGTCGCCTTCGTCCAGGACGGCAAGACCGTCTCCGAGCCCGTTTCCCGATGGGGCACGACACTGCTCCGGGCCACGGTGTTCGCTTGGTGCAACGCCTCCGTCGCCGACGCCTACCTTCTCGCCTGGGCGGCCGACCAGGACTGGTTCATGGAGACGGCCGATGAGGAGGAGACCGTACGCCTGGCGGCTGTGGCCGATGAGGCCCGGTCCGTCATGGCGGCGTACCCGGACTTTGACGGCCGGCGGGAAGGCGCCGAGCGGCTGTCCGCGGGTGTGGGTGTGGGTGCGGGTGCAGGTGGGGGTACGGGGCCTGGCAGGACGGCCGTCGCTTCCAACGGCGCCGCAGCATCGGACTCGGGCGCCCCGCACGACGTTCCCGTGATCGCGTCCGAAGAAGCCGGAGCCGAACAGAGGACGGACCCGGAGGAGGCCTGCCGACAGCTGGAGTCGGCCCTCGCGGGGGCCCGGCGAGCCGCGGAGAACGTGACGGGTGCGGTGGCCGACGGTCTTCCGCCGCATCATGGGGATCTGGCCGTGCTGGACGCGCTGGGCGCCGTCTTCGACAGCGCCGACGCGGCGTTCCGCGCGGCGGGAGTGAACGGAGTGCCCCGCAGCCTGAAGGACATGACACGGGCTGCACGTGAGTACCGGACGGCACGCGACCATGACGACCAGGTTCGGGGGACGCTGCGGGACCTGCTGGATGTCGCAGGCCGGCTGGACGGCCCTGCCGCCGTTGCCGCCGAAGCCGTAAGGGGAGCGACCAGCCGTCTGCTGGACGCACCGGTTTGGGAGCTGACACAACGGCAAGAAGGCGCCGTCCTGGCTGGCCTGGCACGGCTGATCCGGGTGGGGCGAGAGGCGTACGCGGCGACGGAGATCCTGGCCCTGCAGGACCAGATGGTGCGGGTGCTGCCCACGTGTGCCATGGCGGTGATCATGGCCCCTGAACTGGTGCTGGCCCAGACGCAGGAGACCTTTGCGCAACCCGCCGAGGCGGAGGCCACCGTAGGCGATGTCGGGGGAGTCGAGGAGCTCGCCGCTGACGACACGACCGCCGAGCACGGCGAGCAGGTCGCCGAGCAGGAGGACGAGTGGCTGTCGGAGAGGCCTGACGGCCGCGCCACGGGGGGCTCCAGGCCTCACGCCGTACCGGAACCGCAAGCCCTTGCCCAGACGGCTACTGCAGGTCCGATCGCGATCGTCGACGTGCCGACCGCAGCAGCCTCGAGGATCCCCACCACGGAACCGGAAGCGGAACTGACGGCCTCGCCCGCCGCCGCCTCCGGCCCGGTCGCGGCATCCGTGCCCAGTGTCCCCGCGGCGCGCGATGAGCATGATCCGCCCGCTGAGCCCGCCCTGGAGGCTCTCGCCTCCGCCACCACCGAGGACCATTCCGACGAGGTCGCGACCGAGCGGGTTCTGACGAGGCTGGTCGCGGAGCGGCGCTTCGGACTCGCCCACCACGTAGCGAGGGCGTCCGGCCACCCCGAGCCGCAGGTGACGGCGCTCCGTCTGGCTGGTTCCGCCGGGTTGCTGACGTCCGGTGACACCCAGGGGGCCCGGCTGACCGCGGACCTGCTCCAGCGGTACAGCGGACACGATGGCCGGGACGCGGAAGGCAGCGAGCTCCTTCTGCTGCCTGCCCTGCTGCGTACTGCGTTGATCACCGGGGACCATCTGGCGGGCGCCCAGCTGAAGTCTCTGGCGCCCCGGCTGCCGGAACAGCTGGCGGAAGCGGCGACCGCGGTCGCGGACCGTACCCTCAGCGGCGCACTGATGATGGCCTCGCCGCTGGCGGTCAGCGCCGATGTCTCCGGCGCGGAGGCGCGGCTGCGGGAGTTGCGGGAGCAGTGCCGTGTCCTGCTCCAACCTCCTAGGCTTCGCTTCGCGCGGGCAACGGAGATCGCGAAACGCTGGCTGTCCGACGACGGGCTGCTCGCGTCGCTACTCATGCCAGTTGCCGGTGACCACCGCGACGGGCTGGCCCAGGTCCGAGAGCAGGCCGAGAGTCTGTCCAAGCTGCCCGAGATCAGCAACGAGATCGACCGCATGGACCGCAAGCACCGCTCACCCAGTGGCAAGCCTCTCCAGGGCTCCGGGCGCCAGGACCTGGTGCATCTCGTGGAGCGAGCCGTCGGTCTGGCCAAGGAGTGGTGTCTGGCGGTCGACACCATCCGCCGTGGCGACCGCTCCGACGGCAACCGGGCGGTCAAGGAGATCTCCTCGCTGCGGCGGTCCCTGCTGGACGGCCGGGAGACGGCTCTGGGTGAACTGGAGCAGATGGCGCGGGGCTCGGGCGGGGTCAAGGCCGCATCGGCCTGGGCGGCACGCGACTCGATGGAGGAGCTGTTCGCCCTGCTGGCCGGTGGCAATGCCCCGGCCACGCGTCCCGGCCTTCCCGTGGACCCCGAACTCGTGCTGGACGCGGAACTGCTGAAGGTATGCGACCGCCGCGGCGAGCAGCCGTCGCTCGACGGGCTGTTCACCGCCGTCGACCGAAGCTGGCAGGACGCCCTCGCCGAGCGGCTCGCTCACGACGCCTTCGCCGCGGCGCGCGCGCTCGTCGAGTTGGCGGGACGGGAGCTCCTGTCCGGTGCACGGGCCGAACAGTTCGCTCCACCCTCGCTCGCTGAGATTGAGTCCCAGGCGGCCGTCCGACGCGGGGAGTTGCGTGGGAACCACGACGACCTCGTCGCCGAACTGCACCGTGCACAGGCCGATGGAGCGGTGACTGACGACCAGGACCTGCGCCTTCAGGAACTCCTCGCCGACGCCAGGGGTCGGCTCGACGGCGCCGACATGTACGACTTGGTGGACGTACGACGAGCGCTCGACGCCGTGCGGAGCGACCTGCCGGCCTTCCGGCGGCAGGCGGCCGACCGGATCCGGGCCCGGCTCGACGCCCTGGACCCCAGCGAGGAGCTGCGTGCGCAGGCCCTACGGCACCTGGACACCGGTGGTCTGGCCACGGCCGCCGACCTCGTCTATTTCCTGGAGATCGGCGAGGACGTCCCGGAGATCGACGGTGGTGAGTCCCACCTAACGGATTTCTTCCCGGCCGTGCCCGAGGGGCTGCCCAAGGGCGTGGACCATGCCCTCGTCGACCTCGTCCGGTCCGGCGGAACGCACCCGGGCATCGCCGTCCTGGACTACAGCACGCTGTCGACCGACGAGGCGGCCCTGGCAGCTGACGTCCTCGACGAGTGGCGGGTGCTGGGCGGGACCGAGCCCAAGGACCGTCTCGACGTGTCCGCCAGGCGGCAGTTGCCCCCGCTCCTCAAGCTCCTTGGCTACGAGGCCAAGAGTGCCAGGCCACTCGACGAGCGATCCCCGCACCTGCGCCGGCGCGAGTACCGCCTCTTCGAAGCGACTGAGGTGGAGATCAACGGCAGGGCGAAGGCGCCCGCGTTCGGCTCGCAGATCCGGGAACAGGGCGGCAGCCTTCGTGTACTGATGCTCTGGGGCCGTCCGCCCGCGAAGGTCGTCATGAGCCTGGCCGAGCGTGACAACAGCGCAGCGAGCCTCCTCGTCCTCTACTTCGGCACGCTGAGCGGTGAGGCACGCATCCAACTCGCCGTCGGCTCTAACCGGCTGCAGCCGATGATGGTCGTGGACGACGCCGCCCTGGCCTATCTTGCGGCACGGGGCAACCGCCAGGTCAGCACGGCTACGCAGACGCTGCTGCCGTTCTCCGGTGTCAACCCGTACATACGGGAGAAGCGTGGTCGGATCGGCGGCGAGATGTTCTACGGCCGTGACGCCGAGCGCCAGAGCGTTCTGGACCCGCACGGCACGCAGGTCATCTTCGGAGGCCGGGGACTCGGCAAGTCCGCCCTGCTCAGCGATGCCGGAGAGCGGTTCGAAGAGCAGCGCCCCGGATACCAGATAGCGGTGTACGTGAACCTCGACCAGGAGAACATCGGCAAGGGCAGCTCGCTGGGGCCGGAGGCGCTGTGGAGCGTCCTCGACCGGGAGCTCCGGGCGGCCGAGGTGCTGGGCGGGCAGCCGGGACGCAGGTCGCGGCAGGACATCTCCGAACGGGTCCGCGCCGGAATCCGGGCCTGGATCGACGGGGACTCCCGCCGGCGTCTGCTCATCCTGCTCGATGAGTGCGACCAGTTCTTCGAAGCGGATGCTCCTCGCTTCGACCAGACCAAGAAGCTCAAGGGGCTGGGGTCCGACACCAAGGATCGGGCCAAGGTCGTCTTCGCCGGCCTGCACTCCGTGCAGAGGTTCTCCAAGCTCGCCAGCAACGGGCCGTTCGGCCACCTCGCACAGACTCCGAAGGTGATCGGCCCGCTCGCGCCGCAGTCCGCCGCCGAACTGTTGGTGGAGCCGATGCGGGCGCTCGGCTTCGAGTTCCAGGACATGGATCTCATCAACCGTGTGCTCGGCTACTGCTCCTACCAGCCTTTCCTGCTCCAGATGTTCGGCCACCGGCTGGTCGAGGTGATGCACCGCAAGCGGGCACGACGCGGAGTCGAGGGACCCCCGTACGCCGTGGAGAGCGCCGACATCGAGGTCGTGGAGTCGGACACCGGTCTCAGGGACGGCATTTCGGCGGCGTTCAAGGACACCCTGAGCCTTGACCATCGCTACGACGTCATCGCCAACGTGCTCGCCTATCACGCGCGCCATCGCGGCCTTGAGGTGCGGCTGAGCGACGCCGAACTGCGCGAGGAGTGCGAGACGTTCTGGCGCAAGGGCTTCGAACAGCTCGACACCGAGGGATTCCGCGCCTATCTCTCCGAGATGGTGGGCCTCGGCGTACTCGCCCCCAACCACGACGGGCAGGGCTGGCATCTGAGGGGTCCGAACGCCCTGCGCATGATCGGGACCTCCCACGAGGTGGACGCCCGCCTGCTCAGGGCCGAACGCGACTGTGAGCTCCAGGAGAGCATCGTGCAGGACGGTCGTCCCGAGCTGCACGACAAAAGGCCGGCTCCGCTCACCGTCACCCAGCTCGACGACCTCCTCGGGGAACGGTCGAATCAGACGAGGGTCGTCCTCGGCACCACGGCGACGGGTGTCGGAGACGTCGGCGACGCTCTCCGCGAGATCGCCGGAAGCATCGCCGACTGGACACTGCCGCCCGTCGGTAAGCCCAGCGTCTATAAGCAGGAACTCGTGGGCGGCCGCCCCCGTGAACGACGAGTCGTCATCAGCGACTTTGCTCGCTATCCGGACGCCCGGCCCGAGGCTCCCCGGCAGGCCATCGATTTGGCTGAGGAGCTGCTGCCCGCCACGCCGGGGGTGACCCGTGCCGTGGTCGTCGTCACGGATCCCACCCAGCTGGGCTTGTGGCGCCCCCTGCTGACGGGCACCGAACCCACCTCAGCGGCTCCCGTCGTACTGCGTCGACACGACCGCCGCAGCCTGCACAGCTGGGTCCAACGGGTCGAGAAGTTCCACACGGAGGACCGCCTGGACCGTCTCCACGAGCTGACCGGAGGCTGGCCGATCCTGGTCGACCGGGCCCTCCGTCTCCACGGCGAACTGGGCGATCCGGACGCAGTGCTGCACCGGCTGGCGGATCTGTGCGCGGACCGTGCCGAGGCTCGCGCCTTCGCCGAGGCGACCGGCGTGTACGCGGCTCCGCTGCTCGTGACCGGCTACCGGTCTCTCGCCGAGGAGTTCATGGAGGACACGTTCGACCTGGAGAGTGCGGTGACCGCCGTAGCGGTCCGGATCGAGGACGAAGATGAAGCCCGCTGGATAGTTACCTGCCTTGATGCCCTTCAAGTCTTCGACCACCAGGGGAACCAGTTGCGCCTGGAGCCGCTGCTCCGGGGGTGCGTGATGCTCCACGGCTGACACCCCGACAATGGCGTGCTTCGGCCCGACAGCTCCAGTAGCGGCCCCTGCTCGGCCGAGACGGGTTCGTGCCAGGGGGGCTCCTCAGCGCAGCGGGCAGCGAGCGTGGCGAGGAGGAGACCCCGTCCTGGAGGGGTGTGCCCGTGATCTCTTTAGATCAGGCGCATGCGGGCGCGGTGCAGCTAGGAAAGCGAGTCCATGAGCTGACCTGTCCCCGCGAACGCGGTGGCACGGAAGGCGTTGCGGATCTCTGTCAGGGGTTCCCGGTCGCGGTTGAAACGGAGCTTGTTGGTGAGGAGGAGGGCCCATCTGTCTCGCTGCGGGCTGATCCACATGCCCGTGCCGGTGAAGCCGTAGTGGACCCAGATGTCCTGTGCGGGGTTTGTGCCGGGGGCGGGGTGCCAGAAGAGGCGCGGGCGGGGGCGAGGGCACCGGTTTGGATGCGGAGGGATTCCTTGATCCAGTTGGGGTCGAAGGCGGCCGGGGTGGGGTTGAGCATGTGGCGGAGGAAGATGGCGAGGTCGTCCAGGACAGAGAAACTGCCGGCGATGCCGCAGACGCCGTCGAGGAGGCGGGCGGAGAAGTCGTGGGCGGTGCCCTTGAGGTGGGTGCCGGTGGTCTCGTCGTACTCGGTGGGGGCGCAGCGGGACGCTTCGACATCGGGGAGGGGGCCGAAGCGGGTCTGCGTCATGCCCAGGGGGTGCCAGACGTGGTCGGTGGCGAGCTGGTCCAGGGGTTGGCCCGAGAGGTGCTCGGCGAGGTAGCCGAGGACGAGGGCGGCTCGGTCTGTGTACTCGACGGCTTCGCCCGGTGGGCGGTGGAGGGCCTCGTGGAGGACGCCGTCGCGGATGTCCTGGGGATCGGTGCCGTAGAGGTTCTTCAGGTTGGCGCGCAGCGGCAGGCCGGCGGTGTGGGTGAGCAGGTGGTGGGCCGTGGCCCGGGCTAGGGGGTGGCCTGCGACTTCCTCCCAGAAGGTGCCCAGCGGGGTGTGGAGCTGGAGCTTGCCCTCTTCGACCAGGGTGCCGATCGTGGACCAGACGGCGAGGATCTTGGTGAGGCTGGCCACGTCGAAGACGGTGTCCAGCCGCATCGGCTCGTCCGGGTGGTCGGGGTCGAGGAGGCCGACGGCTCCGCTGGCCTGGATGCCGTCGGCGTTCCCGACCGCCCACACCGCGCCGGGGTAGACCTCGTCGCGTACGCCGGTCTGGAGGAGGTCTTCGATCCGGTCGGTGGTGTGGGTCATGGTCTCCCGATCGTCGTGGGCCGCGGGTGGTCCGCTGGCCAGGTTAGTGATGCGGTCGGGGCGGTGCTGGCTGCGCCACGGGTGGTGTCAGGCGAGCCGCCGGCCGAGGTCGGCGATGGCCGTGGCGGTGGCGCTGAGGGGGAAGCGGGCGGCGTTGGTGCGGCCGGATGCCCGGAGCATCTCCAGGAGGCCGGGAGTGGTGCGCAGGCGGTGGAGGTCGTGGGCGGCGGTGGCGGGGTTGGTGAAGTCGGTGGCCAGGCCGGTGCCGGAGAGGGCTTCGCTGAGGCCGGGGACGGGTTGGTAGAGGACGGGGAGTCCGCAGGCCTGGGCTTCGAGGGCGACGAGGCCCATGGCCTCCAGGGTGGTGGAGGGCACGGCGAGCACGTCGTGGTCGGCGAAGGCCTTCCAGAGTTGGGGGCGGCGGAACCAGCCGAGGTAGCGGACGTGGACGCCGAGCTGACGGATGACCGGGGCGAGGTCGAGGAACTGGGCGCGCGGGGCGGCGATGCTCAGCTCGACCGAGCGGGTGGCCGCGACGGCTTGGAGGAGGGGCTCGAGGCCCTTCTCGGAGCTGAGGCGGCCTGCGAAGAGGATCCGCAGGTGGCTGGTGGGACGTCGGGCGGGCCGGGGCGGCGGACTGGTCAGGAGGCGGTCGGGGATGCCCCAGGGGATCTTCTCGATCTTGCGCCTGTCCGTTTTGGGGGCGAGCTTGATCAGGCGGTCGGCCATGGCGCCGGTGGGGACGACGATCGCGTCGGCAGCGGAGGCGGTCTCGCGGAGAACGCGCAGCTGTGTGGTGTGGTTCTCGGCGTGCAGGAGGTCGGTGCCGTGGACGAAGGCGATCCGGGGGTGGGCGGGTAGGGCCCGCAGGAGGGCGGGCGTGGCGCCGAATGTCAGGTGGTGCAGGTGCACGACGCTGATCTGGCGCGGGTCGATGGCGGCCGTCATGGCGAGGCGCAGGTTGGTGACGTACCGGCTGAAGGCGTGGCCGTCGAGGCACTTGCCGGCCGCGTGCAGCAGGTCGATGCCGGCCGGGGTGCGGGGGCGGGGGCCGTCGGGGGCGAGCATGAAGGCGCGGGCGGGGATTGCGGGCTGGGTGCCGGCGTAGAGGTCGAGGAAGAGTTCGACGCTTCCGCCGGGGCTGGGGAACGGCAGGTCGAGGGCGGTGGCGACGACGCGGTTCACCGGCGGCCTCCGGGAATCTCCTCGTAGAGGCGTGACGTCTCGATGCCTTCGCTGGTGCGGTACTTGAGGCCGTGCTGCTGGTAGCTGGCGGGGGAGCCGTGGGTGCGGAGGAAGACGAGCTTGCCGAAGGTCATGCCGGGCCGGACGCGTACGGGGCGAGTGGCTCGGATCTCCAGGGTCCAGCGGATCGCGTGCCCCTGGTGCCCGAGTGGCGCGGAGACGTGGACCCTGATGCCGAGGGAGCCGGTGGTCCGGTCGCCGTTGAGGAGCTGGGCGTACGTCTCGGAGCCGGTCCGTTCCAGGGTGTGGCCGAGGTAGAGGTGGCCGGGCTCCAGGACGTAGCCGTCGACGGGGAGGGCGAGTTCGGAGAAGGTTGTGGGACTGGCGGCGTCGAGGTCGCCCTCGCAGACGCGGAGCGTGCTGCCCAGGCGCCAGTCGTACGCGTTGGGGGACAGGCGATCCGGGTCGTACGGGTCGATGGTGATGCGGCCCGCCTGGCGGGCGGCGGCGATGGCCGGTCCGGTGAGGATCACGAGGTCACCGCCGTGCCGTCGAGGTCGCGCCAGTACGAGGAGGGCTGGGGCCCGGAGGCCGCCTGGTACTTGCCCTCGTACAGGTCGATGGCGCCCTCGGAGACGAAGAACATGATCTGCCCGATCTTCATCCCGGCGTAGACGCGCACGGGGCGGGTCGGGGTGAGCATCAGCGTCCACTGGCCGTGGAAGCCAATGTCGCCGATGGGCGCGGTGATCTCGACGAAGAGCCCCAGTCGGCCGACGGAGGACCGGCCGAAGAGCAGGGGGACGAAGAGGTCGGATCCCACTTCCTCCAAGGTGTGGCCGAGGTACAGCTCGCCGGGCTGCAGGACGTGGCCGCCGTCACCGATCTCTGTGCGGCGGGTGGGGTTCGGGCGGTGGGTGTCGAGTACCTGGTCCGTGTAGGTGAGCAGGGTCCCGCCCAGGCGGACGTTGTAGCTGTTCGGGTTGATCTGGGTCGCCGTGAAGGGGGAGATGCGCAGCCGTCCGTCCTTCGAGGCGGAGGTGATCTCGGGTCCGGTGAGGATCACTGGTCGTCTCCGTTGGTCAGGATGCTCCTGATCGCCGAGCCGAGGCTGAGGCCGGCGGAGTGGGCTCGGCTGCCGAGACAGGTGTCGGCGAGGTAGTCGGTGGTCAGCAGGCTCGTCAGCCCGGCGGGGAGCGGATCGGGGGAGGTGATCAGGGGGCCTGCCCGCTCGGTGAGGTGAGTGAGCAGGGCGGCGGGGTCCTTCCGGAAGGCCGGCGCGACCTGGGCCTCGACCAGCTCGTTGTCGAACGGCTCGATGGTGAGCAGATCCCCGGTGGTGAGGACTTCGCCGAGCAGTGTCGTGCGCACGGCGGTCTCGTTGAGGACGACCGCCTCGCTGCCCAGCCCGCTGCACAACCGGTCGGCCAGCTCGCGGAGCTGTCTAGAACGGTCCGGCTTGGCCCCGCCTAGACGGCTTCCTCTGGCCCCGGCGGAGGAACGGTTTGAAGTGGCCCCACCTGGCTGCCCACGCACCGAACGTCAACGATCCGGTTCAACGTAGGTTGACGCGCCTCACGGAGAGTTCGCGACTTTAGAGGCTCTCGCCGGAGTTGTCGTCGGCATCGCGAAGCCGACGACAATGGGCTGCATGGCAGCTACTTCTCCGGCGTCCCGGCTGGTCGCCTCTGCGGCTCGAGAGCGGCTGCGGCCGCTCGGTCTTAATCAGCGCGGTCGATCCCGCATCTGGGTCGATGACCACACTTGGTGGCTCGGGATTGTCGAGTTTCCGTCACCCACGTGGAGCCAGGGCAGCGGGTTGACCGTGGGGGTGATGTGGCTGTGGCAGGACCTCGGCCACCTGGCCTTCGACTTCACGGAACAGGTACAGCCGAGGCAGGACTTTCGCAACGAGATGCAGTTCGGCACAGTGGCGGCCGCACTCGCAGACCAAGCGGGAGAACGCGTCAAGACGTTCAGGAGCATGTTCGGGGGTCTCGACCAGGTGGCCGAGCGCCTTCTGGAGCGTCCAGTACGGCGCGGTTTCCTCTGGGAGAGCTTCAACGCCGGCGTTGCCGCCGCCTTGGTAGGTCGCCCGGCGGAAGCAAGAGATCGCTTGCTCGCGGTACTCGCTGAGGAGCCTATGGCGCCTTGGGTCCTGGAAGTCCAGCGCGCCGCCCGCCACGTCTATGACATCGCACATGACTTGGCGGCGGTCGGTGATTGGGCTGTGGCTGCGGTTGCTTCTTGCCGAAGGAAACTGGAGCTGGAACCCACACAGTGGACGGTCGCATCCGTCACCTGACGACCGAGCGGCTTCAGGGCCCACCCCGGCCTACCACCCGTTTGGAGTAGTGCGGGATTGACCCGGATTCCGACCCGGGATCACGCTATGTGTGTTCTTGGTTACGGCCGTGTCAGGAGGCCGGATTTTGCAGCGTGTTGAGCTATTCGAGCGGATCCGTCGCGACCGGAGACTGGAGGACGTCTCCGTCCGGGAGCTGGCCCGCCGCTACGGGGTCCACCGGCGGGTGGTGCGTCAGGCATTGGACAGCGCATTGCCTCCTCAGCGGAAGGCGCCGGTGACGCGCCGCACGGCCCTGGACCCGGCCAAGGGCTGGATCGACGAGATGCTGCGGTCGGATCTGACCGCGCCGCCGAAACAGCGCCATACGAACAAGCGGATCCTGGACCGGCTGCGGGACGAGTACGGTTTCGCGGCCGTTGCCTACACCACCCTCAACGACTATCTACGGGTTCGCCGGCCGCAGATCAGGGACGAGTCGGACCGCGCCCGCATGCTGCACGAAGGCATGGTTCCGCAGTTCCACCGGCCCGGCGAGGAGGCGGAGGTCGACTTCGCCGAGGTCTGGGTCCGGGTGGACGGCAAGCCGATGCAGTGCCAGCTGTTCACGCTGAGGCTTTCGTACTCCGGCAAGGCGGTCCACCGGGTGTTCTCCACCGGCGGACAGGAAGCGTTCATGCAAGGCCACGTGGACGCCTTTCGGCTGCTGGGAGGCATCCCGACCAGGCACATTCGCTACGACAACCTCAAGCCGGCGGTCTCCAAGGTCTGTTTCGGACGCTCGAGGGTGGAGTCGCAGCGGTGGGTCGCCTTCCGCTCGCACTACGGCTTCGACGCCTTCTACTGCCGACCCGGCATCGAGGGCGCCCACGAGAAGGGCGGAGTCGAGCACGAGGGCGGACGCTTCCGTCGCTCGCACCTGGTCCCCGTCCCCGAGGTCGACACGCTGGCCGAACTGAACCTCCGGATCGAGGAGATCGAAGCCGCGGAGGACGCCCGGCACATCGACAACCGCCCCACCTCTGTGGGCTTCGACTTCGAATACGAGGCCCCGCTGCTGGCGCCTTTGCCCTTCGAGGAGTTCGACATCGGGCTCACGCTGACGCCGAAGGTCGACAAAACCTCACGGATCACGGTCCGCCTGAACAAGTACTCGGTCCCGGCCCGGTTCATCGGCGAGAACATCCGCGTCTCACTGCGGGCGGACGAGGTCTGGGTCTTCGACCGGCACGAGATCATCGTCCGCCACCCGCGGTTGGCCGGCCGCTACGGGTTCCGTGACCTGCTGGACCACTACCTGGAGATCCTGCGCCACAAGCCCGGAGCTCTGGAGAACTCCACGGGCCTGGCCGCAGCCCGCGAGAGCGGAATGTTCACCCCCGTCCACGACGCGTTCTGGGCAACCGCCCGCGAGGCCAGGGGACGGGCGGAAGGCACCCGGGCCCTGATCGAGGTCCTGCTGCTGCACCGCCGGATGCCCCACGAGGCCGTCGTCGCCGGGATGAACGCAGTTCTCGAGGCTGGGTCGGTCTCCCCTGACCTGGTCGCGATCGAGGCCCGCAAGGCCGTCGCGGCGGCCGGCGGGCCCCCACCAGTCGTCATCACCCCGCCCGCGGACACTCCGCCCGCCGACGGGCCCACCGACGAGGACGCCGACTCCGCTCAGGTCATCTCACTGCCCGAGCGGCGCCCCGCTCTCCCGCCGGACACCCGGCCGGAGCCCTCGCTGGCCGCCTACGGCCAGTTGCTCTCCATCCAACCGAAAGGCTCAGCATGACGCAGAGCACCACCCCCGCTTCCGCGACTCTGGGGCGGTGGGGCTCCTTCGGCCTGCCCGCACAGCGAGGCGCCGACCCGTCGGCCGCGATCGACGCGGCCTGCCGGAACCTGGGCCTGGCCACGATCCGCGACCGCTGGGAGGAGATCGCCGCCCAGTCGCTTCGCAAACACGCCTCCTACGCGGACTTCCTCGCCGATCTCCTCGAGAGCGAGTTCCAGGACCGCGACGAGCGCCGCAAGGTCCGCAGGGTCAAGGAAGCCTGCTTCCCGAGGAACAAGCGGATCGAAGACTTCGATTTCTCCAAGAACCCGAACATCTCCCAGGAGGTGATCAACACCCTCACCCAGCCCGGCTGGGTCCAGGCCGGACAGCCGCTCTGCCTGATCGGGGACTCCGGAACCGGCAAATCCCACCTGCTGATCGGCCTGGGCACCGCGATCGCCGAGGCCGGCGGACGCGTCCGCTACACGACCGCCGCGAACCTGGTCAACGAGCTCGCCGAGGCGGCCGGAGACAAGCAACTGGGCCGCACGATCAAGAAGTACGGGCGGGTTGACCTGCTCTGTCTCGACGAGCTCGGCTACGTCAAGCTCGACCGCCACGGCGCCGAACTGCTCTTCCAGATTTTCACCGAGCGCGAGGAACGGCACGCGATCGCGATCGCTTCGAACAGGCCGTTCACCGAGTGGGATCAGACGTTCACCGACAAGCGGCTCTGCCAGGCCATCGTCGACCGGCTCACGTTCGAAGCCCACATCATCGAGACCGGAACCCAGTCCTTCCGTCTCGCCAGCACCACCGCCAAGCGACAGGCAGCCGCAGCCGCTGCCTGACCTCTACGCAGACCGAACCGTCGACGGGCGGGCGCCCATAAAGGTGCCCGCCCGTTCGCATGCCTGTCAGGGGACGCGCCCGGGCGGGCTCCGTGAACCCACGCTACCGGCCCCTGACGAGCGTCCCCCGCACCTCGCTCGCTCCGCCCCAGGACAGCCCGGAAATGTCACCCGATCGAGGGGTGGGGCCACTTCAACCCGTTCCTCCGGGGCGCCACC
>NZ_JBSFTP010000022.1:0-85103 GCF_053591315.1 Streptomyces sp. NPDC003042 | reverse complement strand
CACCCACCAGCGCCACGGAAGCTCCGGCCAGCATGATACGACGGGTCCAAAAACGCTCAGCCATGAGAATTCTCCATTCGATGTCAAAAAAGGGTTTGTAAACCGCCCCGCGGAACAGGCCGGGAAACAATTATTTCGGCCTCGTATTCTCCGGGGTTCCCCGGTGAGGACGTGCTTCAAATAAACCCTGCGAGAGGACGCACGTCACGCCACTCGAATACGTGGCTTGACGTCGAAAACCGATCTTGGTAAAAGCTGCCCACCCTGCGGGGTGACGGCCCAGCACTGCCGCATCGGCTCCTGTCAAGTGACGAATAGCCGGGACTACGGTCTCGCCCCTCCTTCGAACACGGTGGCAATCAACCGTCCTGCGCAAGAGCAGGAGAGAAGCGCCATCCTGATCGGAGACCCCGATGTCCCGTCGTGCAGGCGGCTTTGTGACCCGTCGTCCCCGACTCGTCCTCCTCGCCGCGCTTGTGTTCCTCCTGCTGTCCGTCGTGTTCGGTGCGGACGCGACCGGCCGGCTGAAGACGCAGGGATACGACGATCCGCGATCCGAGTCCAGCCGTGCCGCCCACGCGGCGGCCGAGCGCTCGGGGGCGTCCCCCAACCTGGTCGTCGTCGCACAGGCCCGCAGCGGTTCCGTCGACGGCCCGGCAGCCCGGAGCGCGGGTGAGGGCCTGACCAGGCGCCTCGCCGCCGAGCCGCACGTGAGCGCCGTGACCTCGTACTGGACCGGCGACGCGGCGGAGCTGCGCAGCCGGGACGGCCACGCGGCCATGCTCGTCGCGCACGTGGAGGGCGAGGGGGAACAGCTCGGAGCCCGGGTCAAGCAGCTGAGCGAGGAGCTGACCACTGCGACCGGTTCCCAGACGGCCCTGACCGTGAATGTGGGAGGAACGGCGCTCATCGACGCCGAACTCCAGGACGTCTCGGAGTCCGACCTGAAGCGGGCCGAGTCCGTCGTCCTGCCGGGAACACTGATCCTGCTGATCCTGGTGTTCGGCAGTGTGGTGGCCGCGGCTCTGCCGCTGTTGATCGGAGTTCTGGCCATCGCCGGGACGCTGCTGGTCCTGAGCGTTCTCGGCAGTGTCACCGACGTGTCCGTGTTCGCGCTGAACCTCACCACGGCGCTCGGACTGGGGCTGGGCATCGACTACGGGCTGCTGATCGTCTCGCGGTTCCGTGAGGAGCTCGCCGACGGACACAGTCCGCGCGACGCCGCCATGCGGACCGTGCGCACCGCGGGCCACACCATCGTCTTCAGTGCCGGAACGGTCTCCGCCGCGCTCGCGACGCTGCTGGTGTTCCCGCCGTACTTCCTGCGCTCCTTCGCCTACGCGGGCATCGCCGTGGTGGCGATCGCGGCCGTGAGCGCCGTGACCGTACTGCCGGCTCTGCTCACACTGCTCGGAAAGCGGGTGAACGCCTGGCCCGTGCCGGGGCGCCGCCGGGTCCACGCCGGCTCCCCGTCACGCCTCTGGGAGGGGCTGGCGCGGATCGTCGTACGCCGCCCGCTGCTCGCGGCGCTGCCGGTGATCGGCCTGCTGGTGATGCTCGCCGGGCCGTTCGCGCACGCCGGTTTCGCCACCCCCGACGACCGGGCGCTGCCGGTGAGCGCGTCCAGCCGTCAGACCGGGGACCTGGTGCGCGGCGCGTTCGACATGAAGGGCTCCAGCTCGCTCACGGTCGTCATGACCGGTAAGGCGTCCCCGCCGGCGCAGGAGGACTACGCCCGCCGACTGTCCGCGCTCCCGCGGGTCGCCCAGGTCGTGGGGCCCGACGGCAGCTTCCGGCACGGCGAGAGGGCAGCGGTCTCCGGCTCTGCCGGATCCATGGCGGGGCCCGTCGGCGAGGGCCCGGCCCGGCTCTCCGTGGTGCCGCTGGTCGACCCGCAGTCCCGCGCGGCCCAGCAGCTCGTGCACGACATCCGCGCGACTCCCGCTCCGGCGGGCACCGACGTCCTCGTCGGCGGACCGAGCGCGGTACTGGTCGACGCGAAGGCCACGGTGGGAGACCGGATCCCGCTGGCGCTCTCCATGATCACCCTGACCACGTTCGTGCTGCTGCTCGGCTTCACGCGCAGCCTGCTCCTGCCGCTGAAGGCCATCGCGCTGAACGCCCTGAGCCTCGCGGCCGTCCTGGGAGCCATGGTGTGGATCTTCCAGATGGGCCACCTGCGCCACCTGCTCGATTTCACGCCCGGACCACTCAGTACGACCATGCCGGTGCTGCTGTTCTGCATCGTCTTCGGGCTCTCGGTGGACTACGAGGTGTTCGTCCTCGCGCGCATCAAGGAGGCGCACGACGCCGGGCAGGACAACGCCGACTCGATCGTCTCGGGCATCGCCCGCACGGGCGGCATCGTCACGACCGCCGGCGCCCTGCTCGCGTTCACCCTCCTGAGCTTCGGCACCTCCCAGGTCTCCCTCCTGCAGTTCTTCGGGATCGGCGCAGGCCTCGGTGTTCTCCTCGACGCCACGCTCGTGCGGGGCGTCCTCGTACCGGCGCTCATGCGCCTGGCGGGCGGCCTGAACTGGTGGGCACCGCGGCCGCTGAGGCGCCGCACCGCCGTCCGTACGCCGCCCCCACGCGCGCCTGACCCGCAGAGCGCACACCCCGTCCCCGCGGCCCTGGTCGCTGTCCGCCCAGGGCACTACGACAAGGAAGACCCCTCATGACCGACATCGCCATCACCGGACTCGGCTGCCGCTTTCCCGGCGCCCCCGACATCCACGCCTACTGGAAGCTCCTGATGAGCGGGGAACGGCAGTTCTCCGCCGTCCCGGCGGAGCGCTGGAACCACGAGACCTTCCACGAACCCGGCAACCGGTCGGCCCCCCATGCCGCGTACACCGACCAGGTCGCCTTCCTGGACGACGTGGACCGCTTCGACGCCCTGCACTACGGGGTACCGCCCGCCCGCGCCCGGGCCATGGACCCGCAGCACCGGCTGACTCTCGACGTCGCCCGCGAGGCCCTCGACGACGCGGGGCTGGGCCGCGGCGACTTCGACCGGGAGAACACCGGGGTCTTCCTCGGAATGTCGGTGTCCGACTACAAGGACCTCATGACGGCCCCCCTCCGGGCCATCGCCCTGGCTGACCAGTCACAGGCGGCAGACCACCGCGGCGGCCCCGACCCCGTCAGGGAGCAGGCGGGACGGCTCGGCGCCCTCCATGCCTTCGCGCTGCCCGGGAGCCTGCTCAACATGGCGTCCGGCACCGTCAGCCGGCAGTTCGACCTCGGCGGCCCCAGCTTCGCCGTCGACGCCGCCTGCTCCGGCTCCCTGGTCGCCCTCGACCAGGCGATGGCCCACTTGCGCCAAGGCACCTGCCGGATCGCCGTCGTCGGCGGCGTGTACCTCAACCTCACCCCCGACAGCCTGGTCGGCTTCTCCAGGCTCCGCGCGCTGTCCGCCACCGGGGTGTGCCGCCCGTTCGACGAGGGGGCCGACGGCTTCGTCCTGGGCGAAGGCGCCGGCGCCGTCGTCATACGGCCGCTTTCCGACGCGCTCGCCGATGGGGACCGCGTCTACGCAGTGATCAAGGGCATCGGCTCGGCCAACGACGGCGCGTCTCCCGGACCGCTCGCTCCCACCGCCGAAGGACAGCTGCGCGCCATGCGCCGGGCCTATGACGACGCGGGGGTTCCCCCTTCTTCCGTCGGCTTTCTCGAGGCCCACGGCACCGGCACCGCCGTCGGCGACCGTGCCGAGGCGGAGGCCCTGCGCCGGCTGCGCACCGAGTACCCCGACGATGACCCCGCTCTGTGCTACCTCGCCTCGGGCAAGGCCCTCATCGGGCACTCCCTGTCCGCGGCGGGCATCGCGGGACTGATCAAGACGGCCCTGGTCGTCCACCACCGCACGATCGTGCCGCAGCCGGAGACCACCCCCCATCCGGACCTGGGCCTCTCCGCCGCCGGCCTGCGCTTCGCCTCCACCGTGCGGCCCTGGCCGAGCGCGGGCACCCCGCGGCGTGCCGCCGTCAGCTCGTTCGGTTTCGGCGGCACGAACGTCCATGTGGTTCTGGAGGAGCAGCCCGCCCCGGCCCTCGGCCGCCTCTCGGTACGCACCGAAGGCACCGGATCTCAGCTCGTCCTGCTCTCGGCCGGCAACCGTGAGCTGCTGAACCGGCACATCGACGACGTACTCGACGCGGTGGAGCGCGCACCCCGCGCGCCGATCGCGGCACTGGCCCACACCCTGGGCGCGCGTCAGCCGCTGACGGCCCGGCTCGCGATCGTGGCCGCCGACACGGAGGAATTCGCCCAGCGGCTGCGCCACGCCCGTCGGCAGCTGGCCGACGGCGCCCGGGGCGATCTCGGCGACGGCACCGGGGGCGACCTCGGCGACGGGGCCTTCGCCGCCGATGCTCCCCTGCCGGCCGCGCAGCGCCGCATCGCCTTCGTCTTCCCCGGTCAGGGCAGTCAGCGGCCGGGCATGATGCGGGACCTCTACGAGAGGTTCACCGGCTTCCGGGCAGCCGTCGACGCCCTCAGCGCCGTGGCCCGACGCGACACCGGCTTCGACGTCGCGGATCTGCTGTACGGCGAGGCCGCGACCAGCCGCGGTGACGTCGAGGAGCTCAGGCAGCGGCTCACCTCCACCGAGGTGTGCCAGCCCGTGCTCGGTACGGTCCAGATGGCCGCCACGCGTCTCCTCGCCGACTGCGGCATCGCTCCCGACCTCGCCCTCGGCCACAGCGTCGGAGAGTTCGCCGCGGCCGCGGCGGCCGGAGCGCTCACCGACGAGGCCACCGTCCGGCTGCTGGTCCGCCGGGGCGCGGCCCTCCGGCAGGCCGAGACCGGCCTGCGGGGCGGGATGCTCGCCGTACAGAGCGACACGGAGACCTGCCGCCGGCTCGTCGACGGCATCGACGACGTGTGGCCGGCCTGCTTCAACCAGCCGCAGCAGGTCGTGGTCAGCGGCACGCCGCGAGGGCTCGCCGTCATGCGGCAGGCCTGCGCGGAGGCGGGGATCGTCACGGTGGCGCTGGAGGTGTCCAACGCCTTCCACTCGCCACTGCTGGCCTCCGCCCGGGAGACCATCCGCGCGGATCTCGCCGACCACCCCATCGGCAGCCCCGTCCTGCCGTTCGTCTCGACCGTGAACGCGGCGCTCTGCACCGACCCCGACGAACTGCGCGAGCTGTGGGCCCGTCACGCGTCCACGCCGGTCCACTTCAGCGATGCCGTCCGCACCGCCTACGACCAGGGGGCCCGCGTCTTCCTCCAGGTGACCGGCGGCAGCTCGCTCCTCACTTCGGTCCGCCGCAGCCTCGCCGGCCACGGCGACGTTCACGTCGTCCCCGCCGAAGGGGTGGCGCCGGACGGCGGACGCGGCTTCGCTCTGGCCCTCGCCCGGCTCGCGGTCCTGGGCGCCCCGGTCGACCCGCGCGCCCTGGTTCCCCAGGAGGACCGCCGTCTGCTGGACCTGCCGGTGGCGAGGCTCGACACCCAGTCCTACTGGGTGCCGGGCCCCGCGAAGAAGCACACCTCCGCCACCTCCCTGCCGCCCCGGCCCGCACAGCCCGAGGAGACCCCGATGAACGACCCGATGAACGAACTGATCCAGCTGGCCCAGCAGCAGGTGACGCTGCTCGCCCGCCTCACCGAGGCGCTCCCCGCACAGCACCCCGCCGCACGGATCACCGCCCCGCCGACGGCCCCGGCCGCACCCGCACCCGCCGCCCCGGCCATGCCCGCCCCCGTCGCCGCCGACCCGCCCGCTTCTCGCGTGCCGGCCGACGAGGAGCCTTCACCGACCGGGGGCATCGACGAGATCACCGATTCCGTACGCGCGCATGTAGCCCGGATCAGCGCGTTCCCGGTGGGTCATCTGCGCGACGACCAGCTGCTGATCGACGATCTCGGTTTCGACTCGCTGATGCTGACCGACCTGTTCACCTCCCTCAAGCGGCAGTGGCCGCTGTGGACGTTCGACGAAAAGGCTGCTGACCGGCCGACCGTCGGGGGCATCGCGGCAATGATCGCGAGCGGCTCCGCGGAGACCGCACCGGCAGCCGTCCCCGGACAACGCGCCGGCCGCGGCGACGAAGCCCCACCGCCGCCGCCCGCCGACCCGCCCACGGTCGCACCGTCCGCCGACCCGCCCACCCCGCTGCCCGAACAGCACACGCGGATCGAGTGCTTCCCGGAGGTCACCGCCCACGGCGAGCGCGTCGCCACGCTCTCGCGGATGGGGCTGCCCAATCCGTACTTCCTCGTCCACGAAGGCGGCATGACGGACACGACCGTCGTCGACGGCCGGGAACTCCTCTCGTTCTCCAGCTACAACTACCTGGGGATGGCGACGCACCCTCGGGTGAACGAGGCGGCCAAGGCCGCGATCGAGCGCTACGGCACGTCGGTGTCGGCCAGCCGGCTGCTGTCCGGCAACCGTCCGCTCCACCTGGAACTCGAGACGGAACTCGCCGACCTGCTCGGATGCGAAGACGCGATCACTCTGGCCAACGGGCATGCCACCAACGTGACCGTGATCGGGCACCTCGTCGGACCGGGGGACCTCGTCATCCACGACTCCCTCGCCCACGACAGCATCCTGCAGGGGTGCAAGCTCTCCGGCGCGACCCGGCGGCCGTTCCCCCACAACGACGCGACCGCCCTGGACGCCATCCTCGGGCAGGTCCGCCACCAGTACCGGCGGGTGCTCGTCGTCATCGAGGGCGTGTACAGCATGGACGGCGACATCGCCGACCTGCCCGCCCTCGTCGAGGTCAAGCGCCGCCACGGCGCGCTGCTGATGATCGACGAGGCGCACAGCATCGGAACGATCGGCGCGACGGGGCGCGGCATCGGCGAGTACTGCGGCATCGACCGCTCAGCCGTCGACCTGTGGTCGGGCACGCTGTCCAAGGCACTGGCGAGCTGCGGTGGCTACGTCGCCGGGAACCGCGCGGTCGTCGAATACCTGCGCTACACCGTTCCGGGCTTCGTCTACAGCGCCGGCATGACCCCGGCCGACACCGCCGCGTCCCTGACCGCCCTGCGACTGCTGCGCGGCGAGCCGCAGCGCGTGGCGCGCCTCGCGGAGAACGCCGCGCTGTTCGTCCGCCTGGCGCGCGATGCGGGCATCGACGTCGGGGACAGTCACGACACTCCGATCGTCCCGTGCATCGTCGGGGACTCGCCGCAGACCCTGCGCCTCGCGGAGGCCCTGTTCCGGAAGGGCATCAGTGTCAACCCCATCCTCTACCCGGCCGTACCCGAGGAGATGGCCCGGCTGCGCTTCTTCCTCACCTGTGAGCACACCTGCGACCAGATCCGCCACACCGTGACCGCGCTGGAGCACGAGCTGCGGCACCTGGACGCGGCCCGCGCCGCCTGACCCGCGACGCCATGCACACCGCCTTCCCATCGATCGCGCCGGGCCGCATCCACCGATGGGGCGGGGCCCGCCTCCTCGTGGCCCGGCGCCCCGACCTCTCCGGGGCACCGCTCCTCTCACCGGCCGAACAGCGCGTGGTCCACGCGCTGCCGGCCTGGCGGCAGGCCGAGTGGGTGGCCGGCCGGCTGCTCGCCAAGCGCCTGGTCAGCGAAGCCGTCGCCGCGCCGGCGGACGACGTGGAGATCCTCCCGCGTGACGACGGCAGCCCCTACGTCGTCGTCGGCGGCAGCCCGATGCCCGCCGTGAACGTCTCCATCAGCCACACAGCCCGCCACGTCGCGGCAGCCCTCGCACCGCAACCGGTCGGAGTGGACCTGTGCGAGACCGTCTCGGCCCCCGTGGTACGCCGTGTCGCGGAGCACATCCTCTCTCCCGAGGAGCTCTCCCTCATCGGTACGGACCGGCCCGAGGCCATGGCCGGCGCCTGGGCGCTGAAGGAAGCCGCGGTCAAGGCCGGCCGCAGCGGTATCTTCGGCGACGCCGCCCGCCGCATCGTGATCCTCGGCCTCCGGCCGCCGGTACTCGGCGGACGGCGCCGCGCGATGGTGTGGCAGACGGGAGGTGCGGTCCTCGCCCTGGTCCTCGCGCACCCCTCGGGTCCGGCCGGCTGAGCCCCCTCCCCGTGGCGGCACTGCGTTGGTGCTCCTTGTCCTGCCGGATCATGCTTGTCAGAGGAACCCCTGGCCGTGCAGGACCTAGCGAGGGCGAGATGAGCGGCGATGGAGCAACTTCCCACCTCTCCTGGTGAGCGGCCGCAGGAGACGAGCGCCTCCTCCCATGAGCCGGCGTACACGGCCACGGCCACCATCAGCGAGCAGGGCATCGTGACCGAGTGGAGTGAGGATGCCCATCGGCTGCTCGGCTACGTGCCCTCCGAGGTCGTGGGGATGCCCGCTGTACGCCTGCTCGCCGACGGCGCCGGCGATTCGGTGCGGGCGCTCCCGCGCGGGCAGGAGCGGTGGAGCGGCACGGTGGCGCTGCGGCACCGGGACGGCCACCGGATGGAACTGGGACTGCTCGCGCACCGCTGGACGTCCAGCGGCGGGATCACCAAGTGGTTCGTGGTGTCCGCCGTGGCGGGCGAGCCCCGCACGGCCTGGGACGGACCGCTGGGTGAATGGGTGTTCACCCAGTCCCCCTGCTTCCTGGCGATCTTCGATGCGGACCTGCGGCTGGTGCGGGCGAATGCCGGCGTGGAGCGCGTGCTGTCCCTCACGGAGGCCGAGATGCGCGGGCTGCGTCTGCCGGAGATCGCACCGGATCCCGTGAGCGACGAGACCGAGCGCAGGATGCGCCTGGCGTTGGAGACCGGTGAGGCGCAGTACGTGGATGCCTTCGTCCGCCCCCCGGGTGCGAGCACGGAACTCGGCTGGGCGACCTCGCTGGCCCCCTTGCGGGACGCGGACGGCCGGGTGCGCGCCGTGTGCCTGGCCGCGCACGAGAGAAGCAAGACCGAGGGTGACCGGCAGCAGCTGCTCCTGCCGGACGTCGCCGGTGCCCGCATCGGCACCACCACGGACAGCACGCGCACCGCGCAGGAGCTGGCCGATGTCGCCGTTCCCCGGTTCGCCGACTTGGCGGTCGTCGACCTGCTCGAGCCTGCCCCGCGCGGCGACGAGCCGTCCTCGGGCCCACTGGCCGGGCCGGTCACCGTGCGTCGTAGCGCTGTGCGGTCGGTCCTCGAAGGAAGCCCGGAGTCCCCGGTCGCGGTGGGGGAGACGACCGTCTATCCGCCGCTGTCACCTCACGCCGAGTGTCTGGCCGCGGACCGTAGCGCCGTGTACGTGACAACCGACCCGACCGTCGCCCGCTGGATGACCGAGGACCCCGGGGCCGCCTGGATCAGCGCGTACGGTGCCCATTCGATGATGATGGTGCCGCTGCGTGCCGGCGGTATCACGCTGGGCTTGGCCGTCTTCAGCCGTCACCAGCGCCGGGAGCCCTTCCAGCCGGAGGACCTGTGGCTGGCCGAGGAGCTCACGACCAGAGCGGCCGTCAGCATCCACAACACCCGCCGACACGCCCGCGAGCACACCAGCACCATGACGCTGCAGCGCAGCCTGCTCCCGCAGACGCTGCCCGATCAGACGGCTCTCGAGATCGCCGCCCGCTACCTGCCCGCCGGTTCGGAGGCCGGCGTGGGCGGCGACTGGTTCGACGTGATCCCGCTGTCCGGCGCACGGGTGGCCCTGGTCGTGGGCGATGTCGTCGGCCATGGCATGCGCGCCGCCGCCACCATGGGCCGACTGCGCACCGCGGTACGTACCCTGGCCGACGTCGACCTGCCGCCCGACGAGCTGCTCACCCACCTCGACGACCTCATCATCCACCTGTCCGCCGACGAGACCGACCGGGAAGCCGTGGGGGAAGCCGCCGGGGGCATCGGCACCACCTGCTTGTACGTGGTCTACGACCCGGTCACCCGCCGCTGCACCGTCGCGCGGGCCGGCCACCCCCCGCCCGCCGTGGTCTCCCCGGAAGGCTCCGTGTACCTGCTCGAGGTCCCGGCCGGCCCGCCGCTCGGCCTGGGGGGCCTGCCCTTCGAGACCGTCGAGGTCGAGCTTCCCGAGGGCAGCATCCTCGCCCTGTACACCGATGGTCTGCTGCAAGCCCGCGACCACGACATCGACGAGGCCCTGGACAACATGTTCGCGGCCCTCGCCCGTCCCGCTGCCGCCCTGGACACGGTCTGCGACCGCATCCTGACAGCCCTGTTGGCCCACCCTCCCGATGACGACGTCGCCCTGCTCGTCGCCCGGACCCGGGCCCTCCATGCCGACCGGGTCGTCGTCTGGGACCTGCCCTCCGACCCCTCCGTCGTCGCCCATGCCCGTCGCAAGACCACCGACCAGCTGGCGGCCTGGGGGCTCGAGGAGGCCTCCTTCGTCAGCGAGCTCCTGGTCAGCGAATTGGTCACCAATGCCATCCGCTACGGCCAGCCGCCCATCCAGCTACGGCTGATTCACGAGAGCACCACCCTGATCTGCGAGGTCTCCGACGCGAGCAGTACCGCCCCGCACATGCGGCGCGCCCGCATCTTCGACGAGGGAGGGCGGGGCCTGCTGCTGATCGCCCAGCTTGCCCAGCGCTGGGGCACCCGGCACGCCCCCGTCGGCAAGACCATCTGGGCCGAGCAGTCCCTCGTCGAGTACTGAGGACGCCGAGCACGGTTCCCCGTGACACGCCTGTGACAGTCGGCGGACACGTTCATGAAATCGCGCGGACAAGCTTTTCAGCAGGGACAAACACCGACATTCAGGTATATGTCCCCTGCTTCCGAGGGCGTGAGCACTGATGACCGAGCCGATTCGTCGGAGGGAATCCCATGAGCCTCACACTCACCATGCCGTACGCCGAAGCCCCCGCACCCGCACTGGCCCCGCGTGAGCAGGAGGCACTGCGACACATCGCCGCAGGGCGCACCTACCTGCAGACGGCCCGGCACATGGGGCTCTCCAAGCACACGGTCGACGCCTATCTGCGCCGCATCCGGGCCAAGCTGGGCATCAACAGCACGGCGGAACTGACCCGACTGGCCATCTCCATGGGGCTGTGACGCCTCTACGGACCGCCGGGCGGGCCGCCGAAGACCGGCTGGGCCCAGTCCGGAGGCTCCGGTGGCGGCGCGGGGTTCTCCGAAACCCCGCGAGGCTGGGGATCCACCGGGGACGGCGGATCGGCGCGCTTGCCGACGCCGCCGCCGGTGGCCGCGCGTAGGGCCGCCACGAATTCCAGGCACGAGCCGTAACGGTCCTCGGGGGCCTTCGCCAGGGCCTTCGCCAGGACCTCGTCGGCGGCGGGCGCGATCCCGGGCCGCCTCTCGCTCAGAGGAGGCGGCTGGTCGTACTGGTGGGCCCACAGCAGCCGCGCCACGTCCTCGTCGGGATCGAAGGGCGGCCCGCCGGCGAGGGATTCGTAGACGACACAGGCGAGGCTGTAGAGATCGCATCTGCCGTCCACCGGCCGGCCGGAAATCTGTTCCGGCGCCATGTAGTCGAGCGTGCCGACGAACTCGCCCGCAGCGGTGAACCCGGTGAGCGACAGCGACTTCTTCGTCAGTCCGAAGTCCGTGAGATAGACGTGTTCGGGGTGGTCGCTGTCGGTGCCCTCGGCGACCAGGATGTTGCCGGGCTTGACGTCCCGGTGCACCAGATCGTGCTCATGGGCCGCGTCGAGTGCGGATGCCACCTGAGCGGCGATGCGCAGGGCGGTCGCGACGGGGAGCGGGCCCTCCCGGTCCAGCAGGGCCCGCAGGTCCGGACCGGCGACGTAACGCATGGCGATGTACAGGACGCCGTCGATCTCACCGGCTTCGAAGATGGGCACGATGTGCGGGTGGTCGATCTTCGCGGCCACCCGCGATTCGTGGGTGAAGCGGCGTCGGAAGGTGTCGTCGCGGGCGCGCTCCGGGGCGATCAGCTTGAGCGCGACCGTGCGGTCCAGGCGCAGGTCCTTCGCACAGTAGACGACGGCCATGCCACCGCGGCCGATCATGCGCTCGACCCGGTAGCCGGCGATCTGCTTCCCGATCAGGCCGGAGGCCCGGCCCGTGTACTGGCTCAGGTTCGATGCCGTGCCCATCAGCCGTCCCCGCGGTGCCCGTGGGCGAAGGTGCCGATCATGCCGACCCCGTCCTCGCTGGCGCGTCGCCCAACGGACGACATCGCTCGACTTGAAAGTCTATCCAGTGATCCACACGAGTGCCCGTTTTGGGCTCAGAGGGGTTCCGCGTCCAGGAAGGCGGCGAGGTCGGGTTCGGGGCGGCCCGGGGAACCGGGCAGTTCCAGTTCGGCCCAGATGACCTTGCCTTCACGTGTGTACCGGGTGCCCCAGCGCTCGCTGAGCTGCGCCACCAGGAACAGTCCACGCCCTCCCTCGTCCGTGGTGGCGGCGTACCGCAGGTGCGGGGCGGTGCTGCTGCTGTCCCACACCTCACACGTCAAAGTGCGGTCGTACAGCAGCCGTACCCGCACCGGCGCGCTGCCGTGCCGCATGGCGTTCGTGACCAGCTCGCTGAGGATCAGTTCCGTGGCGAAGTCGAGTTCCGGCAGGCCCCACTCGTCGAGTTTCTTCGCCGCGACGTTCCGCGTGGCGCCGACCGCGCTCGGCTCGAACGGCACGTCCCACTGCACGACGCGGTTGCGGTCGAGGGTCCGCGTCCGCGCGATGAGCAGCGCCACGTCGTCCGTCGGCCGGGCCGGCAGCAGGATGTCGAGCACGGCCCGGCAGCTCTCGTGCGGGTCCCGGTCGGGATGGCTCAGCGCCGCGCGCAGCAGTTCCAGCCCCTCGCCGATGTCCCGGGTCCGCTCCTCGACCAACCCATCCGTGTACAGGACGAGCTGGCTGCCTTCCGGCAGGTACAGCTCCGCGTTCTCGAAGGGCATGCCCCCCAGCCCCAGCGGGGGGCCGGCCGGCAGCTCCAGGATCTCCGTGGTGCCGTCGGGAGCGACCACCAGGGGCGGAAGATGCCCCGCCCGCGCCACCGTGCAGTGCTGGGACACCGGGTCATAGACGGCATAGATGCAGGTCGCGCCCAGTACGCCGCCGTCCGCCTCGTCCCCGTCCCGGTCGTGGTCGATGCGCTGCACGAGGTCGTCCAGACGGGCCAGGATTTCGCCGGGGGGCAGGTCGAGGGAGGTGAAGTTGTGCACCGCCGTGCGCAGCCGGCCCATGGTCGCCGCGGCGTGCAGGCCGTGCCCGACGACATCCCCGACGACCAGCGCGACCCGGCTGCCCGGCAACGGGATCACGTCGAACCAGTCCCCGCCCACCCCGGACTGCGCGGGCAGGTAGAAGTGCGCTACGTCCACGGCGCTCTGCTCGGGCAGGGCGCGCGGCAGCAGGCTGCGCTGGAGCGTCTCGGCGAGGGCGTGTTCGCGGGTGTAGCGGCGTGCGTTGTCCATGCTGACCGCCGCCCGGGCGACGAGTTCCTCGGCCAGCGACAGGTCGTCCTCGTCGAAGGGCTCCGGCTTCTGCGACCGCCAGAAGTTAACCACCCCGAGTACGACACCCCGGGCCTTGAGCGGGGCCGCGATGAGCGAGTGGATGCCGTAGTCGAGGATGGCCCGAGCGCGCGGCGGGTCCTGGGCGTGCCATCCCGACGCGTCGGCCAGGTGCGGCACCAGCTCCGCTTCACCAGTGCCGTAACCCCGCGCCTGAGGGGTGGACGGCAGGAAGTCGATCAGCCGGCCGCGGGGGTAGAGGGGGTGGTCGGAGCGGATGCCGCTGACCGCCGTGCGCCGCATGTCGGCGCCCGGGCCGGGCTCGTCGCCGACGAGTACCGGATCCGCCAGGTCGACCGTGGCGAAGTCCGCGAACCGGGGGACCACGACGGCGGCGAGTTCCTCCGCCGTCCGTACGACGTCGAGGGTGGTGCCGATCTCGCCTCCCGCGTCGTACAGCAGCTTGAGTCGTCTGCGGGCCGCCTCCGCCCGGCTGCTCAGGATCCGCATCTCGGTGGAGTCGCGGATGGTGACCGCCGTGCCCTCCCGCCGGCCCCGCGGGTGGGTGGGCCGCTGGTTGACCACGAGCAGCCGGTCTCCGGCCTCGATCACCTCGTCGGTGGCCTCCCGGCCGGACAGCAGCAGGTCCGCCATCCGGCGGTCCAGGCCCGGTACGTCGCCGATGTGCCGTCCCTCGGCATCCGCGGGCAGCCCGAGCAGCCGTTCGGCCTCGTCGTTCGCCAGCAGCAGCCGCCCTTCACCGTCGGTGATCAGCACCCCTTCGCGGACGGCGTGGAGCACCGCGTCGTGGTGCTCGTACATGCGGGTCATCTCCTGCGTGCCGAGCCCGTGGGTCTGACGGCGCAGCCGCCGGCTGATCAGCGCCGTGCCCGCGGTGGCCAGGGCCAGGCCGGTCCCGATGGCCACGAGGATGACCGGAAGCTGGCGGTCGACGACACCGGTCACGTTCTCCACCGTCAGGCCCGCCGACACGAGTGCGACGACCCGGCCGTCGGCCGAGGTGACCGGCACCACCGCCTGGATCTCCTTGCCGAGCGGACCCCGGACACTCTCGATGTGGACCCGCCCCGCGAGCGAGGGCTCGATCGTGCCGACGAACCGTTCTCCGATGCGGTCCGGCTGGGGATGGCTGTACCGGATGCCGTTGGTGTCCATCACCACGATGAAGTCGACTCCGGCGGCCTTGCGCGTCTTCTCGGCGAGGGGTTGCAGGATGGCGGACGGATCGGACGTCCGCAGCGTTTCCCGCAGACCGAGGGAGTGGGCGAAGGTCTCGGCGACGGCCACCGACCGGTTGCGTGCCTCCCGGTCGGTGTCGTGCTGCGACTGGAGCACCAGGGCCAGCAGAGCGCCGGCGGCGAGCAACACCACGATCGCCACCTGAAGGACGAATACCTGTCCGGCGACGCTTCTGAACCTGCTGCCTAGGGGTGACCGCACCGACGGGCCCGGCACGGGTGGCGAGGAGTGGTCACGAACCCAGTTGTAGCACTTCCGGGCGTCCATGGCTCCGGATACGCGCACTACGCTTCCCGGACGGAGGCTGGGCCTCGCCGGTTCGGGGCGGCCGGGGGCGGCGTCGATGTGGGCGGCGGGGCGGCAAAACGGCCATACACTCCGTTCATGGGTCGCACGAGTTCGACGAGGCAGTGCCTGCAGAAGGCCGCCTCCGAACTGCGCCCGGCCGTTGTCGATCCGGCCACCGCGGCTGACGTCGAGCCGCCCCGGACCCGCCGTATCGCGCTGCACGGTCACGGCTAGCTCTCCCCCGGCGCGCCGCTCCTCCACGCCGCGCGCCGGGCCCCTCCCCGGGCTGAGCCGCCTCGTCCGGCTCTCGCCGGGCGGTCTCCGTCCGCGCTCCGCATCACCGCATCACCGCATCACCGCAGCACCACAGCACCACAGCACCACAGCACCACAGCACCACAGCAGCATCCCGGCACTCCGCCGGCGCTGCCGCCTGGCTACGGCCGCACGACCGGGCCGGGCCACCTCGAAGGGATCATTGTGAAGCTGAGCGAGTTGCTGGCCGGCCAGGAGCACCACGTACTCCAGGGTGACCCGAGCAGGACCGTGATCACCGCGGGGACGACCTTCGACGTGGACCGGGTGACGCCGGGTTCCCTGTTCATCGCCGTGCCCGGACACCGGGAGGGCGGGCCCGGGTCCGTATCGCCCGCGCTCGCCCGCGGAGCCGCCGCCGTACTCGTCGACGGGAGTCAGCCGGCGCTTCCGGCGCTGGTGTGGCCGCCGGGCGTGTGTGCCGTGCGGGTGCCGGACACCCGCAGGGCTGCCGCGATCGTGGCCTCCCGCTACTTCGGCGAGCCGGGGCGGCAGATGGACATGGTGGCGATCACCGGCACCAACGGCAAGACCTCGGTCTCGTACATGGTCGAGTCCGCCCTGCGGATCTCCGAGGGCGCGAAGGTCGGAGTCATCGGGACGGCCGGCAGCCGGATCGGCGACGAGCTGATCCCCATGCCGCGGTCGGTGCTCACGACGCCGGAGTCGCCGGACCTCCAGTACCTGCTGGGATGCATGCGCGACCGCGGGACCGGCAGCGTGGTGCTGGAGGCCACCTCCATGGGACTGCTGACACACCGGGTGGACCGTACGTTCATCGACGTCGGGGTGTTCACCAATCTGACGCAGGATCACCTGGACGACCACGGAACGATGGCGAACTACCGGGACGCCAAGCTCCGCCTCTTCCAGGGCCTGTGCCGGCGCGCGGTGGTCAATGCCGACGACCCGGTGGGCGCCGGGATCGTGGCGATGATGCCGGGCGCGGTGACCACGTACGCCCTTGACGTGCCGGCGGACTACCGGGCGACCGACCTCACCGTGACCGCCTCCGGCACGCGGTTCACCCTCCACCACGGCGGGCGCACGTATCCGGCGTCGATCCCGGTCCCGGGCCGGTTCTCGGTGGCCAACGCGCTCGCCACCCTGGCCGCCTGCCACGTCCTGGGACACGATCTGGGCGCGCTCGTCGCCGCGCTCGACCGGATGCCGCCCGTTCCCGGCCGGTTCGAACGCTTCGAGGCCCCGGGTGGCACCTCCGTGATCGTGGACTACGCCCATTCCCCGGACTCCCTGAACAAGGTCCTGACCACCATCCGCGGCTACGCGCGCGGCCGGGTGATCACCGTCTTCGGCTGCGGCGGCGACCGCGACACCACGAAGCGGGCCGACATGGGCAGGATCGCCGGGACCCACTCCGACCTGTGCGTCCTCACCTCGGACAACCCTCGCAACGAGGACCCGCAGGCCATCCTGGACCAGATCGCCCCGGGCCTCGTCGAGACCGGCACGCCGTTCGAGCGGCTCGCCGACCGCCGCGAGGCGATCGCCTTCGCCCTGTCCGCGGCGGGCCCCGAGGACATCGTCCTGATCGCCGGCAAGGGCAGCGAGCCGCACCAGATCGTCGGCGAGGAGCTGCTCCCCTTCAGCGACATGGCCACCGTGCGGGAACTCGCCCTGGAACAGGCGTCCGCCCGGTCCCACACCGTCCGGTCCCGCGCCGTCCGGTCCCACACCGCCGCCGCGCCCGCCGCCGCGATCGGTTCGTAGCGGCGAGCCGCCGCGGCCCTCGCCGGCCGCGGCGGCCGACCCGGATCCCACTACCGCATATCGAGCGCCTGTACGCCTGGAAGGCGTGATCCGTCCCTCGGTCCGATGAACCCCAACGAAAGTGCCGACTCTACGAGTTGGCCGCCATTATGCTCCCGGCCACCGGTCATAAGATCCCCTCTTTCGATGGTTCGAGGAACTTGATGGCGCAAGAGAACTTTCCACCCAAAGCCTCCCGCCGGGAGACGGGAATAAACTGGCTCCTGCCCGCGATCGCGGCGCTCGCCGCTGTTTGCCTGGTCGCAGGCCTGGCTTCCCCCTCGGAGCAGGCCCGCGTCCTCGCGGTCGCCGTCGGGGCCGCCTGCACCGCCGCGGCCCTCGCCGAGGCGATGCGGCGCGGCCGGGCTGTGGCGGCCCGGCAGAACCAGGTCGCCGCTCTCCACTACGCCCTGTCCCGGCAGGAAGTCGAGACCGTACGTCTTTCCGAGGTGGTGCTGACCGAGGCCATCGAACGCCTGCGCAAGGGCGAGTTGCCCGAAGAGGTGCTGACCTCCCTGGGAGGGCGCGGCGGACACGGCAACCGATGGGGCAACGACCCGGCCCTGACACCGCAGTTCAGGGCTGCTCTGCAGAGCGTGCTGGCCCGCGTCGTCGACGCGGTCGACGCCGAGGAGAACCTGCGTGACTCGGCGCAGCGGGCGTTCGTGAACATCGCCCGCCGCGTTCAGGCGATCGTCCATCAGCAGGCGCAGGAAATGCGCGAGATGGAAGACCGCCACGGACACAATCCGGACGTGTTCGGCGACCTGCTGCGCCTGGACCACGGCACCGCCCTGGTGGGGCGGCTCGCCGACTCGATCTCGGTGCTGGGCGGGGCCCGCCCCGGCCGCCAGTGGAGCAGGGCCGTCACCCTGTACAGCGTCCTGCGCGGCGCGATGTCGAGGATCATCGACTACCAGCGGGTGGAACTCCACTCGGTCTCCGAGGTCGCCGTCATCGGCCCCGTGGTCGAGCCGCTGATCCACGCACTGGCCGAGCTGCTGGACAACGCCACCCGCTACTCGCCGCCGCACACCCGCGTCCACCTGACGGCCGTCGAGGTGCAGTCGGGCATCGCCGTGGAGATCGAGGACGGCGGGGTGAACATGAGCGAGGAGGCCCGCAAACGGGCCGAGCAGATGCTCGCCCGGGCCCAGTCCGGCATCGACCTCAACGACCTGGGCGAGACACCGAGGCTCGGCCTCGCGGTGGTCGGCCGCCTGGCGCAGTCGTACGGGTTCCAGGTCTCCCTGCGCTCCTCCGCGTACGGCGGGGTCCGGGCGGTGGTCATCGTCCCCCAGGAGCTGATCACCACCAGCTCGGCCGCGAGCGCACTCGCCCACGGCATCGGCGCCTCCTCGGGTCCGAGGGCCGTGGCCCCCTCTCCGCGCCAGCACCCCGTGGACCACTTGTCGGTCCGCCCGTCCGTGCCCGCGCCGGCGTCGGAGCCCGGATCCGGGCCGGGGTCCGGGTCCTTCGTCGGGGACGACGACGTACGGGTCACCGAACGCACCGCCACCGGTCTGCCGCAGCGGCGCCGGAAGGACCGTGCCACCACCCCCGACGCCCCGCCCGCCGCCGCGCCGCAGACCGCGGGGGCCGCGGCCCCCGGCCTGTGGCTGGAGGCCTTCCACAGCGGCCTGTCCGGCACGTCCGGCCAGGACGGCCAGGGCGGCGAGGACGCGTCGGGCTCAGCGACCAAGGGGACTTAAGCAGTGATGACTCAGCGAAGCAGCATGGACTGGATGCTCAAGGATCTGGCCGCCGGAGTGCCGCAGACGCGGCACGTGATCGTACTGTCCGCGGACGGGCTGTGCGTGGCGCAGTTCGGAGCCGAGACCGACACCGCCGACCGCCTGGCGGCGGCCTGTGCGGGCCTGCAGAGCCTGGCCGGAGCGGTGGCCGCGGAACTGCCCCACTCCGAGGGCCGGATGCGCCTGGTCGTGATCGAGATGGACGGCGGGTTCTTCTACCTCATGGCCGCGGGCGACGGCTCCTACTTGGCGGTCCTCGCCGACGAGGGCGTGGACGCGGGCCTGATGGGCGCCCAGATGCGCGCCCTGGTCACCCGGATGGGAGAGCACCTGAGCAGCCCGCCCCGACATGACGGGCAGCCCGCGTGACCGAGCCGCCCGCAAGCTGGGAGGACAACAGCCCCGAGCGGCTCTACGTGATCACCGGCGGACGCAGCGGACCGTCCACGACCACCCGTCTCGATCTCGTGACCCTGGTCGTGGCCAAGGCGGCCGCCCGGCCCGAGATGCAGCCCGAGCACGCCGCGATCCTGCGGATGTGCCAGGCACCGCTGTCGGTGGCCGAGATCGCCGCGTACGCCGGTCTGCCCGTGAGCGCGGTGACCGTCCTGGTGGGAGACCTGCTGGCCGCGAAACGCGTGCACGTGCGCCCGCCCGTCCCCGCCGCCCAGCTTCCCGACCTTGCTCTGATCGAGGCAGTGATCGATGGATTACAAAAGCTCTGACCCGCCCGCCGGGCCACGCAGCGAGGACATACTCCCGCAGTCGGCGGCGGCCGCCGTCAAAGTCGTCGTCGTCGGCGGCTTCGGTGTCGGCAAGACGACGATGGTCGGCGCGGTCAGCGAGATCAGGCCGCTGACGACCGAGGAGACCATGACCAAGGCGGGCGTCGGCGTCGACGACATCAGCGGCGTGGCGCGCAAGACGACCACGACCGTGGCCATGGACTTCGGCCGCATCACCCTCAACGACGAACTCGTGCTGTACCTCTTCGGCACGCCAGGCCAGGAGCGCTTCTGGTTCCTGTGGCGCGGGCTGTTCGAGGGCGCGCTCGGCGCGGTCGTGCTCCTCGACACCCGCAGGCTCGAAATCAGCTTCGACGTCATCGGAAGGCTCGAAGAACGGGGCGTGCCCTTCGTCGTGGCCGTCAACTCCTTCCCCGGCGCGCCCGCGCATCCCGTCGAAGAGCTGCGCCAGGCCCTCGACCTGCCCCCCGCGGTCCCGATCCTCGTCTGCGACGCCAGGAGACGGGACTCGTCCCGCGACGTCCTGCTGACCCTCATGCGCTACCTGCACTCCCAGGCAGCAACCCCGGAGGCAATGTGAGCACCAACCCGACCCCGCCGCCCGAGTGCCCGGCCCACGCTCCGGGAGCGCTGGGCGGCCTGTACCGGCTCCACGGCCCGGAGGCGGAAGCCGACCCGATGGGCCTGTACGAGAAACTGCGAGCCGAACACGGCCCGGTGGCTCCTGTCCTGGTCAGCGGGGATCTCCCGGCCTGGCTGGTGCTCGGCCACCGGGAGAACCTGGACGTGGCGCGCACCCCTTCGCGGTTCGCCCGCGACCCGCGGGGCTGGCGCGACATGAAGGAGGGCCGGGTACCTCCCGACACCCCGCTGGGCCCGATGGTCTCCTGGGTTCCGGTGTGCAACTTCACGGACGGCCCCGTCCACGAGCGGCTGCGCGGAGCCGTCGTGGAATCACTGCAGCGCTTCGACAAGCGCGGCATCCGCCGCTACGTGACCCGGTTCGCCAACCAGCTCGTCGACCGGATCGCCGCCGACGGGCACGCCGACCTGGTGTCCGCCTTCTCCGATCAGCTCCCCATGCTGGTGATGACGCAGCTCGTCGGAGCGCCCGACGAGCACGGCCCCCGGCTGGTCAACGCGGCCCGTGACATGTTGCAGGGGACCGAGACGGCCCTGGAGAGCGACCGCTACGTCACCGCCACGCTGGAGCAGCTGGTCCGGGAGCGGAAGGCCAAACCCTCCCGCGACCTCGCCTCCTGGCTGCTGGAGCACCCCGCGAGCCTGAGCGACACCGAGGTGCTCATGCACCTGCGGGTCGTCCTGATCGCGGCGTACGAGACCACCGCGAACCTGATCGCCAACACCCTGCGGACCGTGCTGACCGACGGTCGTTTCCGCGCCAGCCTCTCGGGTGGGCACATGACCCTGCCCGACGCGCTGGAACAGGTGCTCTGGGACGACCCGCCGATCAACACGATCATCGGGCGCTGGGCCACCGGCGACACCGTGCTCGGCGGCCGGCAGGTGAAAGCCGGCGACATGCTCCTGCTCGGCCTGGCCGCGGGCAACGTCGACCCGCAGATCCGCCCCGACCCCGCCGTTCCCGTGCGCGGCAACCGCTCGCACCTCGCGTTCAGCAGCGGGCCGCACGAGTGTCCCGGCCAGGACATCGGCCGCGCCATCGCGGACACCGGCATCGAGGTGCTGCTGGACCGCCTGCCCGACCTCCAGCTCGCCGTCGACGCGAGCGAGCTGCGGTGGCGCGGCACCCTCATGTCGCGCCATCTGCTGTCGCTGCCGGTACGGTTCGCCCCCCGCACCCTGGAGGACGCGTACCCGCATCCGGAGCAGCCCTCCGGCCATCCGGCGCACGCGTCGATCCCTCCGCAGCCGGCGGCCGCGCCCGCGCCCGCCCCCTACCCCGCGGCGGCCGTCTCCCGCCGCCGGCCCAGCTGGTGGCGCCGACTGCTCGGCATCGGCGCCCGCTGAGAGGGCGCACCACGCCGCGGTGCCCCGGCCGGCCGGTCCGGGCGGGGCACCGCGGCGTCCCTCAGGTCCGCACCTGCTGCCACCAGCGGGCGAGGGCGGGCAGCGCCGGCGGCCGCGTGTCCGCGTCGCTGGGCACATCGGTGTACCGGACCGCGAACCGGGCCTCGGGAAGCGGCAGTTCGTGGCGGTTGCGCGGGCTGGCGTAGCGCGGTGCCCGGCTCTGCCAGGCGATGCAGCCCGCCACGTAGTGGCCCATCGCCTCCAGATGGCGGGCCAGGGGTTCGTCGGCCCCGGCCGCCAACTGCTCCCGCAGCCTGAGGAACAGGGCCATCACCCGGTCCCGCAGGGCCACCGCGAGCGGAACCGCCTCGGCGGGCGGGCAGCCCTCCTGATGGGCGATGACGTTGACGAGATTGACCTCCCACGGCTCCAGGTGGTCGTCCTTGTCGTACGAGAACAGGTCGTTGTCGGCGCTGACGACGAAGCCCGCCGCGTCGGTCAGGGCCTGCAGGGCGGGCGCGTGGAGAACGTCCGGCGGCAGCCGGATCCCCCGCGCGACGTCGGACCAGGTCAGGGAGAAGCGGGTGCCGTTCGCCAGCGGTCCCATGGCGGCGAAGTCGTTCAGCCCCGGCATGGCCCCGCGCTCGGCCCGGGCCGCCTGCCAGGCCGCCCCGAGCAGCCAGTCCCGCGTCCCCTCGACGAACCGGCGCAGCTCGTAGGGGGTCAGCATGGCGTGGGTGCGGCTCACCAGGTCGGCGAGCGCGCGGGTCATGGGGCCGTCCGGCAGCAGGGCCGCGCCGGGGTTCTCGATGGTCCGCAGCAGCCGTACGCCGTGTTCGGCGACGGCGGCCGTCCGTACGTCGCCGTCCCCCGAGTCCTGCCAGTCGTCGACGGCGTTGGCCCAGTAGTTCCACTCGATGAACAGCAGCAGGGGCTCCACGTCTCCCTGGGGGATGACGCGGCAGGAGAAGTCGGCGCTGTGGGTGGCCAGGCCCCAGGCGCGCTCGACCGGGTCGGGGTAGAGGCCGAAGGCGTCCAGCCACTCGACGGCGCGAGCCTCCAGTTTCTTCGCCTCCGGGTGTACGAGGTCGCGGTCCAGGGGGCAGTAGAACGCGGGCAGTTCCTCACCGATGCGTGAGGGGCGCTTCGTCCCGGTCATCCCTCAGCCCCCGATCCGGAAGCGCAGGAGCCGTGTCTCCATGGCGTGGTCCCGCCAGATCCGGAAGAGCTTGCTGTGCACGATCGTCGACTCCCCGAGCCGCTCTCGTGTCCAGGCCGCCTCCGGGCCGCCCGCCTCCAGACGGTCGAGTTCGGCCGTGTTCCAGGCCATCGACTGCACCCAGAATTCCGCCACCCGGTCGGTGACGTCCTCGTCCTGCTCCAGTTCGAAGCCGGCCGCCTCCGCTTCGGCCAGGTACTCCTCGCGCGTCCCCAGCCGCGTCCGGTAGTAGCCGTCGATGAACTCGCGCCACTCGGGCCGGCGTACGAAGTGCTCCTGGATCCCGAACCACCCGCCGGGCTTCAGCGCCTTGGCAACGACCTCGAAGAGCCGGGTCCGGTCGGTGTAGCCGCTGCTTTCGTTGGCGTAGGCGGCGTCGTACGCGTGGGTCTCGTCCAGGTCGTGCACGTCTCTCAGCACAGGGGTGACGCTCCGGCCGACCCCCGCGCGCTGCGCGAAGTGTTGGATGAGCGGCACGTGTTCCGCCGCGACGGTGAGGCCGGTGACCGAACTGCCGTACTCCTGTGCCCAGTACAGGGAGGTGCCGCCGAGACCGCAGCCGATGTCCAGAACCCGGCGGGGCGGTTTCTCGTACGCGCCCCAGGAGCGGGCCGCGTGTTCGACGATCGCCTCCTGCGCGTCGATGATGCGCTGTTTGAGCGTGTCCTGCGACACAGTGGTGTGCGGATGGGACCCCTCGGCGAACAGTCCTACGTGAAAGTGCACACGCGGGCCCGGACCGTATTTGTGGAGGATGTCCTGCGTCTTGCGGCTGTAATAGAGCCGCACCTGATCGTCGTCGCCCGCACTCACGCTCTGGCCGCCGGCTAAGGACGATACGAAAGGTATAACGCTCATCGGGTGTCCGCCCTTTCGTGGCGTTGGGCTGCCGGGACGCGATGGCGCCGCTCTCGCCGCTCACGGGCCCGACACTCTGTTGAAGCACGGATCATCGTGGCACCTCGCGGGCGCCACGTCAGCCCACCCGGGCAGCACAGGGCGGAACACACAATGAAGAAACGTTTCACGAACGGGGCGCGGGGGGGGCGGACAGAGGGGCGAGCGCCCGCTCGTACGCCCTCTGGTGCGCGGCCCCGGTCCGCTGAACAGAGAACGCCTTGACGGCCGGTGGCGCCGCCCTCGACCGCGCCCTCGGGCCGCTCGGCGCATGGGGCCGGGGTCATCGTCCCGAGCGGGTGTGTGACGGCGGCCGATCCACGCCGCGAGGCGTTACCGCTACCTACTTCTGGGCGTGTTCTCCCAGGTAGAACAGGAGCCACACGAAGCCGGCGAACACGTGTGTGCCGAAGATGTAGAAGAAGGCCCGCAGCGCGACGCCCCTCTCCTTCCAGTTCTCGTGCTCCGCCGCGGCGGCCGTGTCCTCGGTCCGGTCCGTCACGCCCGCTCTCCCTCCGTCATGTCCTCGTACAGTGTGCACGCGGCCGGCCGCGGCGCGGGCGCGGCTATCTTGATCACTCGTCCACCCGTTCCTGGAAGGGAGCACCGAGATCATGCGGCTCGTTGTCGCCCGCGTCCTGAAGGAGAGCCTCCGATGACGGCCACCGCCGACGCAGACGTCCTGCTGCGCACCGAGGGCCGGGCCGGGTACCTCACCCTGAACCGCCCGAAGGTCCTCAACGCGCTCAGCCACGCCATGGTGTCCCGCATCGCCGACGCCCTCGACGCCTGGGAACGCGACCCCGCCGTCGAGACGGTCGTCATCTCCGGGGCGGGCGAGCGCGGCCTGTGCGCGGGTGGGGACATCCGGGCCATCCACGAGGACGCCCGCACCGGCGGCGCCGCCTCGGCGGACTTCTGGCGGGACGAGTACCGGCTGAACGCGCGCATCGCCCGCTACCCGAAGCCCTATGTGGCGCTCATGGACGGCATCGTCATGGGCGGCGGCGTCGGCGTCTCGGCCCACGGCAGCGTCCGCGTCGTCACCGAACGCTCCCGCGTCGCCATGCCGGAGACGGGCATCGGCTTCGTTCCCGACGTCGGCGGCACCTACCTGCTGTCGCGGGCCCCGGGCGAGCTCGGCACGCACCTGGCCCTGACCGGCATCGCCGTCGGCGCGGCCGACGCGCTGCTGTGCGGGCTCGCGGACCACTTCGTCCCGGCGCAGCAGCTGCCCGCCCTGGCCCGGGAGCTCGCGGAGCGGTCCGTGCCCGAGGCTCTGGCCCGGTACGCCGTCACCCCCGCGCCGCCCGGTGAACTCGCCGCCGAACGGGAGTGGATCGACCGCTGCTACGCCGCCGACACCGTCGAGGAGATCCACGCGCGGCTGCTCGGCAACGGCCTCGCGGCGGCGCGCGAGGCCTCCGCGGTCCTGCGGACCAAGTCCCCCACCTCCCTCAAGGTCACCCTTGCCGCCCTGCGCCGTGCCCGCGAACTGGGCTCGCTGGAGCGGGTGCTGGAGCAGGAGTACCGCGTGTCCTGCGCCGCGCTGTCCGCTCCCGACCTGGTGGAGGGCATCCGCGCCCAGGTGATCGACAAGGACCGCCTCCCGCGCTGGTCCCCCGCCTCCCTCGTCGAGGTCGGCGCCCCGGACGTCGACCGCTTCTTCGCCCCGCTCGGCGACGACCGTGAACTGCGCCTCGCCGGCCCCGGCTCCCTCCAGGACACGCCGAGGTGAGCGACGCGGACGCGACAGCGGTCCGCCACGGCTGACAGCGTGGGCCAACCAGCGTGGCGTGTCGGCCACTTGTCCGGATATTCGCTCATTCGTGAGGAGCATGAGGGCCGCCCTGAGGGATGATTCGCCCAGCCGCCGGGTGCCACAGGGTGGGTGGGTACCGCCCCTCTCCGAAAGGAACGGCCCTTCGTGCGCACGAAACGCATCGCCCCCCTGCTCGCCGCCGCCGGCCTCCTCGCGACCTCCCTCCCCCTGCTGTCCGCGACGCAGGCGGCGGCCGCCCCCGCCCCGGACCACCTGCGGCAGAAGCCCGCCTGGCACCGGTGCGGCGCCGAGCAGCCGGCCTCGTACGAGTGCGCGACGGTCAAGGTGCCGCTCGACTACCAGCGCCCCCGGGGCCGGACCCTCGATCTGGCGATATCCCGGATCAAGAGCGAGAACCGGGCCGCGCGGCACGGGGTCATGCTCCTGAACCCGGGCGGGCCGGGCGGTGCGGGGCTCGATCTGCCGCTCGCCATGGCCGAGTCGATGCCGAAGGAGGTCAAGGAGCGGTACGACCTGATCGGCTTCGACCCGCGTGGTGTCGGAGCGAGTAGCCCCATCAGCTGCGGACTGACCGACGCCGAGCAGAACCCCCAGCGGCCGTACCGGCCCGAGACCTTCCCCTCGGACGTCGCCTGGGCGCGCACCGTCGCCGACAAGTGCCGGGAGAAGGCCGGTTCGGTCCTCCCGTACATCACCACCCGCAACACCGCCCGTGACATGGACGTGATCCGCGAGATCCTGGGCGAGCGGAAGATCTCGTACGTGGGCTACTCCTACGGGACCCACCTGGGCGCGGTGTACTCGCAGATGTTCCCGGGCAGGACCGACCGCTTCGTGCTCGACAGCGGGGTCGACCCGCAGCGCATCTGGCGCGGCATGTTCCAGGTGTGGGCGACGGAGGCCGAGCCGGCGTTCGCCCGCTGGACACGGTGGACGGCCGAGCGGGACGCCGAGTACCGGCTCGGCGCCACCCCGGAGGCGGTGTCGGCGACCTTCTGGGGACTGGTGGCGCGGGCCGACCGCGAACCGATCGAGTTCGAGGGCCGGAAGTGGACGGGGGACGAGATCCGCACCTGGCGCCCGCTGTTCTTCTATCCCGCGCAGGCGGCCCCGGTCGTCAGCGCGCTCAAGGCCGCGGCCGAGGGCAGGCCGCAGCCCCAGGTGCCCGACCTGAGCAAGCTGCCCGGTCTCAGGAACGTGCCCGGCCTGGGGAGCCTTCCCGGCCTGGGGGAGGTGCCCGGCCCGGGCAAGGTGGCCGCCGCGACCGAGCCCGCCCCGGACAACGGCACGGCCGCCCTGTGGGCCGTGGTGTGCGGGGACACCGACGCGTGGCCGCGCGATCCGGAGCAGTACGGTCGGGAGGCCGCCAGGGACAAGGCCGCCTATCCCCTGTACGGGGATTTCGCCTCCAACATCAAGCCGTGTGCCTTCTGGCCGCGGCCGGTGGAGCGGGCGACGCCCATGAAGACCCGGGCGAACGTCGTGGTCGTGCAGAACGAGTGGGACTCGCAGACCCCGCTCACCAGCGGCCAGGGCCTGCACCGCGCGCTCAAGGGCTCGCGGATGGTGCTGGCCGAGGGTGGCGAGGGGCACGGCGTGTACCTGGCCGACCCCAACTCCTGTGTCAACGCCCCGGTCAGCGCGTACCTGACCACGGGCAGGCTGCCCGCGAAGGACATCACCTGCCGCAGCGCCCCGGGCACGGCGGAGCGCCGCGAGTCCCTGCCGGCGCCGACGCCGCTGCCGTTCCCGGTCGGCCCGCTGGGGTTCTGATCCGGCACGGCACGCGCTGAAGGGCTTCGCCCCGGGCACCGTCCGCGTCATCATGGGCGGTGCCCGGGTCGTGCCATCGGGGACCACGGCCGGGCGGGAGAAGTCCGGGGGGACCTGTGTCCGTGTCCGCGTCCGCGCGCTCGCGCTCACCGCGTCAGTCGTCCAACGCCGAATCCGCCCCTGCCGCGCCACGCGGTCGCGGCGTGCTCGAAGGGGCCTTCGCGCTCCTGGAGGCCTTGCGCCGGCTCGGCGACGAGGCGGGGGTGACCGAACTGGCCCTGGCCTGCCAGGTGCCCAAGGCGACCGTGCACCGGCTGCTCGACCAGCTGGTGGCGCTCGGCGCCGTCGAACGCCGTGGCAGCCGCTGCCTTGGCCCCGCATCCGGCGGCTCTACGGGCAGAGGAATCGCACGTTGCGGGGCGAGCCTCGCCCAGGCCTCAGCACTGCCACTCCCAGCGGACCATCCCGCCCTGCGAGCCTGCGCCGTCGTCCAGCAAATCATCGAGCGGGACCACGCCGACTTTGGTGTCTACGCCAGTGATCCGCAGCCTGCTCGCACGGTGCTCTCGGATGTACGCGTCCTTGCTTCCCGGGTCCTTGGTCATGCGATGCGGGACCAACTGGCGGAGAGAGTCCCTGAAGATCTCGTGGCTGCGTACGAAGAGGCACTCACCCGGCCTCGCCGCCACGCCCGCAATCCTGAATCCAACAGGCCTGAAGTCCCTGGGTTCATGGCACCCCCGTACGCCATCGACGTGGCGATCGGTGTCACCGCCGCATTGCAGATCCTCTCGCAGTCCACTCCCCAGGAGGCCGGGGAGGCGCTGCGCTTCCTTGCCCGGCTCAGGAGCGACGGAGTGCCTCCGCCAACGCCCGGCGATCTCGCCCGGCGGGGAAACGGCATCAGCCACCACCTCAGCAGCATCCGACTAGCGGCCATCGGGCCGGGGCTGAACCCCAGCAGTCAGCTGCGCTACCGCACCACTACTACACGTCCCCGTATCCCGCGGTCCTCGCCGGCCCAGATCCGGGCGCGGGCCCGCTCGATTCCTTCCTTGCTGTGGGCCGAGCCAACGCTCCGACTAAGTCCAAGGGAGAGTCCTCGTGCCCGTGTGCTGCGCCCGGGCCTGTCGGGACTGCTCCTGATGGTCGACTCCCAGATGAAACCGGCCGACCTGACGGACCTCCTCGGCGGAGTAATCAGCGGGCGGACCCTGAACTACGTGCTGAAGGTGCTGCACAAGGATCCGCAGTGGCCCAACGTCCAGGCCCTCCTCGTCCGGCTCGCCGATCACTTGGACAACCAGAGCGCACCGATCAACTATGGGCGGCGCCGCCACCTCGACTACACCGCCCTCCTCCCCGAACGTGCGTGGCGTGACATCTGCCGACGCTGCGATGCGGAGCCCGGAAAGGAAGACCGGCACCTGTCCGCGCAGCGACGCCTCTACGAACTGCTGAGCGGTATGCCCGCGGACCGGGCGCCGGCCTCCTTCGCCACGATCAGCTCCATGGACCGCACCAGGCTCGCGCTGTTCACCGCGGCCCTCACGCCCCAGCAGACCCGTGAACTCGACCAGGCCGGATCCCACTTCCTGTCTCTCCACGACATTGTCGACGAGCCCGCCTCCTGGCAACCGCCTTCAGAGATCTACAGCGGCTTGTGCCTGCCGGGCATCGACCCCACCGCTTTCGACACCACCGCTATCCATCGCCTGCAGCGCGACCAGCGGGCACTCAGCGACATTGCCGAGCAGCTTGCCATCTCTCTCGATGCGGCTCGCCACCTACTGGAACTCCACCCCATACCTGCGGAGGCGACGTCGGGCCCGTGGACGAGCATGCACGGATCAGCCCGCCGCTACCTGAGTGAGCTTCTGCCTGAAGGGGAACTGCGGAGCCTGTACAGCACCATGTCTCTGGAACGGATCGCCGACAGCTTCGGCGTAAGCCGTCACCTCATCAGCGCGCTCGCTGACGACTACGGCGTCGATCGGCGCACGCCCACTCAACGCCTCCGCCGCGAGATCGATCCCGCTTGGCTCTACGACCAGTATGTTCTTCATCAGCGCACCTTCCGCGAATTCGGCGGCCAGATCGGCATGACCGGATCAGCACTGCGCGCAAGGGCTCGCTCCTACGGCATCCCCGTCCGCCGCAAGGGCGCCACTCACGTGACGGCCCTGCGCATCACCGCGCAGGTTGCAGACGGGCCCTTGCCTGAAATTCTTCTGCCCGCCCTCAGCACCCCTCGAGGCCACGAACTGCTGTTCCGATTCGCAACCGCGGCGAGCTACCCCACCCTCCAAGCCGCCGCGCAACACCTCGGTATCAACCCGGCCACATTCAATTACCAAATGCGGAGCCTGGCCAAGACCCTCGGCGGTCGCCTGTTGGAGACCGCCTATCGGGACCACCCTCAGCGCTTGACTGATCTCGGCGTCGCGGTCATTGAAGCGACCGCCCAGCTCACCAGCCCCTAGCGTCGTCAGGATGCTCTCCAGGCCGCGTCGCACGATGCGGGCCAGTCGCGGCCCGGCCACCCAACCGACCCTCCAACCTTGCCTCCTGGTGCTCTCAGTACGCGACGGGCCCAGCAAGTAGCCAGTGCACCTCGTCCACTGCTGTGTCGATAGTCACGGAACGCGCAGCACCGCTCGCTCGGAGAGCTTCCAGCACAACTGCGAGGTCAGTCATCGACAAGGCGCAACACCGAGCCAACCGCTCCACGTCCGCCCCGCCGGTAGTTGTCCCTGCCGGAGTGTGGGCAGCCAACACGAGGAACACAAACTGCTCTACGGTATCCAGGCCGTGGCGACGGGCAATGGCCGTCGTCCTCAGCGCCCAGTCAGCGGCACGCCCTCTCTGGACTCGCCCAGATGCCTGGTCGAGCGCGATGCGGTCAAACACACGGGCCTCATCCGAGACACCTGCGAGCCTCCGCGAATGGGACAGCGGGAAGTGGTGGAGCCAGCCTTCATGCTCCAGTGCCTTCCACGCTGAGCTGTGCAGCCGGCGTCGGCTGTTCGCGACGCTCCTTCAGCGGCGAGGAGAGAATCGCCGCCTCCGGGATGGCGTGGGCGACGCGATCAGCATCGCCAGCCAGACATCACCTGAAAGGCCACTCCTGTCGGAGGCCATCCGCACGGCCCGAGAGGAGCTCGTACGCCGCCACCCGGACCTGTACCAGGTGATCCGAGATGTTCTCGCGCCACACGAAACGCGGTACGGGCGGCTCACTCTTCGTACTCCCCATCAACGGCACGAGGTTCGAGACGAAGCCATCCTGGCGCTCACACGCGCGATGGCTCCCGGTACACCGCGACACATCAGCCGCAGCAGCTGAGTCCCTCAACGGTCGACTGCGCTACGACGCTCGAGGAGAACGACGTCGCGCCAGCGACCGTGGTGACCGCCGATGCATTCGCGTAAAGGTGACCGAAAGCGCATCTCTGTTCTTTCCGGAAGGCAGACCTCATCGCCGCAGGTCAGAGACCCGAAGAACTCACCCCATACCTCATGCCAAATTGGCATGCGATCAGGGCCACGGCGGGACGGTCGCGGTCCCTCGGATGGACGCGTAGGTACCGTCACTCCCCACGGCTCGATTGCTCCGTTCGCCGACCCCAGTCGACCACGCTCAGACCAGCCCGCTCGATCACTTCCTCATCCAGTCCGAGTCGCTGGATGGGTGATACTTGCCGGCGCTGGAGCCAGTGGTCTCTGCGAGCACGCTCCCGTCCGCTGAGCGTGCTCCAGTCGTCATGCCTGACTCCTGGGGCATCAAGCACACCCGCCTCGCGTACGGCCTGCTGAGCAAAAAAGAACTCGTTGGGGGCATGTCGCAAGGCGATCAGAGCCCACGCGGTCGGGTAGGCAAGGGAAGGCCCATGCTGCTTCATGAGCCGGTGGGTACGCCACTGCCGGGAGGGGGCGAGGAGCCAGCGTCTGGTGCGCATGTTCATGCGGTATCGCCTCCGGAATCGGTCAGGTGGGTGGGCAGCCAGGAGGTCGCCGCCTGCTGGAGTTCCGTGCTGCCGAGAACGTGCAGAGCCTGGGTGAGAGCCCGCAGGAACACCTCGCGCTGCTGCGGAGTGCGCATGTCAGTGAGCAGTTGGTCGACGAAGCGGACAACCTCGCCCCGGACGACGTCGCTGTCCGTGGCATGAGGGGCTCTGAGGCCCTTCACCTGTTCCTTCAAGTCCTTCAGAGCATCGAGGTGGTCTGGATGCTGATCGATCCACCACACGCGGCATAGGTCCGGGTCAGCCAGGAGGCTTTGAAGGAAGACAAGACGGCGTTGGGCATCGCGCTGATCAAGGTCGGTCAGCTGCGCTTTGCGCAGGTGCTCCTGAGCGACATTCCAGTCCGCTTCATCCACAGTCAGGTGTGCGGAGCCGAACGCGGCGAACCCTCCAACCGGATGGATAGGACGGGCCATTGTCAGGTTCACATCGTCCTGCGCGGCCGGTAGTTCGAGCACCGAGTAGCGGGAGAGAGTGCGGCGGACACAGTCGCGGAGGACGTGACGAGCCCGTGCCGGCAGCACGGCGAGGTCGAGCTGTTCCTGCGGCCCCTCCCCCGGTACCTGCCAGGATCCGTGGATGTGCGCGGTGAAGAAGATGCTGGGCACACTGCTGGCAAACCGTTCGCCATGGAGTTCAACGACTCTCTCTGACGCAGCCTCCGAGACCGCCGCCGGGCCGGTTGAGGCCGGCGGCGGCTTCGGACGTCCGAACCGACGGGAGAGGAAACTCATGCGGTCGCGGCGTCAGCTACTTCGGAGGCAGGGGTTGCAGGGCCCCCACCCGCGGCTGCGGGGGCGGGTTCGGGTGACGCGGAGGGAAGGAGTCGTTCGAGCACGACGAGGCGGCGTCGAATCCCGGCGCTCGTGGTGACGCCCTCTTTTCCCACGAGCAGGTTCGATACCCCTGGGGCTCCGACTGTGCCCTTGAGGACGGCTTCAGCGATGTCGATGCACTGGCTCTCCGGTACTGCGGAGGAGTCCAGCCAGGCGGCCAGTGACTCCACAGCCCTATCGGAGGCCTGGCGCCATGCAGCTCGCCAGCCGCGTACGAACAAACTGTCCTCGATCGCCAGGTCCATCGCGCCCGGCTCGCCCACGAGCGACAGGGCGATGGGATGCTCGCCGGCCAGGCTGGTCAGAGCGAGGAAGGCAGTTGCCCCGGCCTGCCTGATCTGGTCGTCGTCGTCCTCGGCCCACCCGACGATCTCGCTGATGACAAGATCCCGCAGTCCAGGATCCTGGGCCAGCGTGCGGATGGCTTGGGCGACGGCGTCAGTGCCGCTTCGATCAGCGCGAGAGGCCAAGAGCCGGAGTCTGGTGAGCGCTACCCGCGGAAAGGCGTGCCCCAGGCTGCCCGCGCAGACCTCGGCGACCGTCATGGCCTGTGCCTCAGCAAGGTTCTTCTGCTTGGCCGTGTCATAGAGGTACTTGCGGACCGCCACGCCTATCCCCGGGTGGGTCGCCGTGTTCTCCAGGACGCCCACCGCGAGCCTGCGGTGGGCGGCGCTGTCCATGGCGGTCCACTCCTTGACGATGCCCAGAACCGCCTGCCCTCCAGGTCCGGCGGCGAGACGAGTGATCGCCTCGGCGACTCGCTCCCTGTACTTTCCAGCGACTCCACCTTGAGCCGTGATATCCGAGGCCCAACGCAGCAGCACTTCACGCAGGGGTGGACGCTGCGACCAGACATGAGACAGCACCGCTTCATGCAGCCCGTGGCGGTCCTTGCTCAGAGATAGGCCGTCCCCTCCGACCCGCCTTGCGCCGACGTTGTCCAAACGGACCTGAAGATCCGGCCCGGCCAGCGGGCCGCCCGGTGGAAGGATTCCTTCGACCAGATTGAAGAGCTTGTCCGCGGCAGCCATCACGACCCCGGCCGGCAAGCCCTCCAGGAGTGCGGTGGCGATCAACAGGGCCCGATCACGGAGATGTTCCACGCCTTCGTGGAGGTTGAACCAGTCCGTGAGGTAGTCCTGCCAGTCCCCGAACTCGCCCTTGGCGTTCTGTTCGCCATCGGGCTCGCCCTCGGCAACGATCCGGGCAAGCCGCACCGCGTCGGACGGCTGCGTCGTCGGGCCGAGGAGACCGGCGAGATCCGTACCGTCGGCAAGCCATCCGAGCCGGTCGGATTTGACGTAACGGAGGTGGGCCCTGGCGACCTCGATCGCCGAGGGCTGCACTTGGTCAACACGAGGCACCGACGCCCGCGTGCCCGGCCTCCATGCCTCAATCGTGGTCAGGATGACTAGGTACGCCCCACGGGCAGCACTGTCCTTCTGATAGCTGCTCAGCCCCTGATAGAAGTCGGCAGGCAGGATGCTGTATCCCGACAGGTCCAGGATGAAGCCGTGGTCGGGCGTGGACGGGATCTGCTCGGTCCGCGGGCGATCCCAGTCCAGGACCAGGCTGCGAGTGTTGTCGCCCTTCACACCCACGTCCCGCAGGACGCGCAGGGCTGTGGTTCGCCGCCCCGATCCGGCCTCACCAGTCAGGACCACCACACTGTGCTGGCCTGCCGGACGCTTCAGTAGCCGGGTCGCCCGGGCGACCGGGCCTTCCTGCCCGCCGGCCGGCTCAGCGTGGACGTACTCACTCTCGACGAGGGCGATCTCGTCCGCGTCGACGCCGACGGCTTTCAGGTACTGCCACTCGCGGACGTACTTGTGATGGTGCTCTTCGTAGTCACCGGCCACCTGGGTGACCCGCGCATTCTCTGCTGCCTCTGCCTCTTGGTGGACGCCTTCCCCCGGCCCCGGCTCACCCTCGTTCATGAGCGCCCCGGATTGATGACGGTCTGGCTGCCACCGACCTGGTTGATCCGAGCCTTACCGCTGGCTTTGGCACTCTGCCGGACCACGGACGCCTTCTCCGCGGCTTCGGGGCTCTGCTCCCTCCACCGGTTGACGAACTCCAGCAGTGCGCGGCCCGCTTCCTGATCTTCGTCGGCGAGATCCTGCAGACGAACCGTCCAGGACGCCGATACCTCCCCCGACCGGTCCTCGCCTTCCGGAGCAGCCAACAGCAGTTCCCTGTCGCGATCCAGGCGGGCAACGTGGCGCGCCTCAGCTTCCACCTGCCCATGCCCGAGCAGGCGCGCCACCCAGTCCCTGACGCCGCGCCACCCGTCCGACATCATGGCTGCGACCAGCGCCGAGGCGCCCGCCACCCCCACGGTCGCCAGCTCTCCGGATACGTCCAAGTCCGTCCCCTCCCGTGCGGCAACAGTGACAAGCCCCATCTGTTCCCCTACTCCATCCCTTCATGAACGCGGGGCGAAATTAGGCGAGTTCACTGCGTTACACGGCTGAAAGCTGCAGTCGCCATCACTGTCCGGTTGCACCGAGGACAGTTTGTCCGGATGCGGATGCCCTACATCCGGTGGCCGCGCCTTCGACGGAAGTGTCAGCTTCCGGACAGTCCCAGGAGCGGCGCGCCCGGTCCACGGGCACCGGCACGGCGGGTCTGAAGACCGACTTGGAACTGGCCCGTCAGGAGAGCGCCTCGATGCGGGGCCGCCCGGGACAAACTCACTGAGGTCTTGCGGCGCCAGCTCGGCCAGCGGCTCGACCAAGTCTCCGCCGGCGATCTCTTGACCCGCGTGAACGAGCTCACCGCTCAGAACCAATGGCTCTCTGACGACCTCGCCGCGGCCCACGGCAGTCTGCGGAAAATCATCCGCGCCGAGAACCACGGCAGGCAAGATGATGTCTGGAACAAGGGAACCATCGCACTTTCCGGCCGCTGCGCGAGTCGGGGCAGAGGGAGAATACTGAGTGAGCACTCCACGCAAAACACCCCCCACGCTTTCACCACTTACACACGAGTGGAACACAGCACGGAACACGGCAAAGGGATGGCCGCAATTCCTGGAAGCCGTGCATGTTGACGGACTGCGGGGATGGAACGGTGAGACCGTAGAATTCAGATTCCCAGTCGTTGCAGTTGCTGGCGAAAACGGGGCCGGAAAGAGCACTGTCCTCAAAGTTGCAGCTGCCGCTTATGTGGCAAACCAAGAGGACGGATTGACTTTCTACCCGGACGACTTCTTTCCTAATACACCATGGGAAAGCGTCGAAGGCGTTGCCTTGGGTTACCAGATCAGGCGCGGAAATTCCGTCACCAACCTAGCCTTGAGGAAGCCTACCAAGCGATGGCGTGGAATGCCTGACAGATTTCGGCGCCCCGTATTCTTTCTCGACATCAGCCGCACACAACCCATCAACACTCTAGTCGGCTATGGAAAGATCGCTAAGGAGCTGAATTTCCCCGGGGATATCACTCCATTTAGCGAGTCTGACCGGGCGCTGCTATCTCGGATCATGAACAAGTCGTACACTGCGAGCGGCATGGCGAAGTACGAAAACAAGCAGGTCGGAGTCCTTACCACCGATGCGGGCGAGTACTCCAATTTTCATCAAGGTGCTGGCGAGGACGCCACTACAGACCTGGTCGCATTGCTCCGCTCCGCTCCTGCACAGTCCCTCGTCATCATTGATGAGGTTGAAGCCTCTCTCCACCCAAGGGCTCAGCGTCGCCTGATGGCAGAACTGTTCGCCATCTCGAAAGAGAGGAAGATTCAATTCATTCTGTCCACCCACTCGGCCACCATTCTTGAACAACTGCCTACTGAGGCTCGCGTCTACATTCAGGCTCAGCGCAAGGGGCCGCGAAACATTATCTATGGAGTGACTCCAGAGTTCGCTATGTCACTCATGGATGATGTTGACCATCCAGAGCTCACGCTATATTGCGAGGACGAGCAGGCACAGACTCTTACTGACGCATTGATCTCCCAGGAAATGCCTGAAATCAGGAACCGAGTGGCAGTGATACCGGTGGGTGCTGCTTCCACAGTGAAAACACTCGGGGAGCTAGCATCGAAAGATAAGCTCCCCAATCGGTCGCTCGGAATTCTCGATGGAGACCAGGAGAAGAGCGCAGGCTGCATTCTACTCCCAGGCACTCAGGCGCCCGAGAAAGAGGTCTTCAGCGCCCTTGATGAACCGGCGTGGGAGAAGGTTGCCAATCGCCTCGATATCAGATTTGCTGATCTACTAGAAGCCGTCGACGACGCACGCCAGATCGTCAACCACCATGCGTGGGCTCGCAAGGTAGCAGAACGGCTTGGCCCGCGAGTTCGCATTGGACGGGTTTGGGAAGACATCGCCTCGGTGTGGTCCAAGGAAGTAGTCGATCCAGTCGAGCGATCAGCGTTCGTCGAGGCGATCTTCCAGCATCTGATCAAGTGACCGGGTGCGCGCCCAAGCGTGATCGCGTCGGGCGCGCCAGCCAAGGCGTCGGCTCGTCATCTTGCCGGCCTACATGGCAACACTGCTCGGAATCCTGATCACCACGGCGGAGCGCCGCCTGTACAACGGGAGGCAGTCATGGCCGAACGCGACGTCATACTCAACGAGCTTGTCCGAGGGCTGCGCCCGATGTCACAGGGCATCGAATGGTTCCACACACTGGGTCCCGAGGAACAGTCCGAGACTCTGCTGTTTCTGCGTGGGCCGTCGCCGAAGATGGATCGGAGAGTATCCGCCGCGCCTGGCTGCGCCCGACGCATACACCCGCAGTACTAATCACGCGCGGCCGGATCGGCCAGCAACTGCGGAAGACGTCCTCGCTCACGCCGCTCGGAGAACGCCGCAAGGCGTTCCGTCTGGTCATCGCGGTACTCGCGATCGCAGACGAACGGCGCGGCGAGCGCTTCCACTCCGGCGGATGCGGTCACTGGTGGCACAGGCTGTCCGTCGCTGACTGATTGCGTGCGAACCATCCGCACCCATCTGAAACAGAGGCACTCCTGTGATCGCCATAGGTGGCCGTACGGGCCGCCTACGGCGATCAGTCACAGCCCATCTCGACGATTCTTACGGTCATATGCCCGATGAAGGTGCAGACAGCGCGTAACTGGGGATAACCAGGGCGAGACGAAGGGAGTACTGATGAAAGAGAAGTCCCTGAAACAACTCCTCGAAGAGGCCCGCCACCAGATCGAGGTCACCGACGACGAGCTCGCCGAGGCAAAACGCCGAAGACAGCTTCTCGCCAGCGCACTTGGACGCGCCTTTCCCGGATCAACCATCTACTTCAACGGCAGCGTCGCCCACGGGGACGCCAACACCCCCCTGACCGATGTCGACCTCGGCGCCAAGCTGAGCCCGGAAGACGCGCAAGGATTCGGACCCGATGGCGACGATGCGCTCCCCCTGATGGAGCGCGCGCGGGACGCGGTACGGGAGGATCTGGCCGACGAATTCCCCAAGCTCACCGTAGAAGTCGCGGGTCGACGACGAGCCGTGCTCGTACGCTTCGGCGACCCGGTGAGCGCCAGCCAACCGGACTTCACAGCCGACGTGATGACTGCGATCCCGCACCCTTCCGGCAAGGGCCTCTTCATCCCCAACATGGAGATCGCCGACAGGTGGGACCGGGCCGACCCGATCACGCATACCGGGATGGTGCTGGAAGCCATCGACAGAACAGAGAACACGTTCGCCCGGACGGTGCGACTGCTGAAGCACTGGAACTGCACCCACAGCAAGCCGCTCTGCTCCTGGAACATCAAAGCGCTCGCGCTGGAGTGCATCACGACGCCGATGCCGCTGGCCGAGGCACTCCAAGCCTTCTTCGCCCACGCGACCCAAGAGCTCAAATCCGGGCCGACTGACGACCCGGCCGGTGTCGCCGGCCTCATCCCGCTCAACCTGCCGATCGGTGAAGTCCGCAAACGACTCGACACAGCCCGGGAATACGTCGACCTCGCCATAGAGCACGAGGCCGAGAACCGACCGCTGAGCGCCCAGCACGTCCTGAGCCGGGTCTTCCCCGAGATCGTCCCGGATGCGGACCCCACTCAGGAGGAGGCCGCCCGGCTCCGTCGGGACGTGATCCTCACCGGGAGTGCAGCATCCGGACTCGGGCTGGTGGTCCCGCGAGTCACCCCCACCCGGGCCTGGGCGCCGTAGAGATGGGGATCTGGTACGGGGTTCATCCTGCCTGGTGGGCCCCACTGGAACGGGACGCTCGGCATCGTTTCGGCGACGACCTCCGGCATGCCTACGGCAGCGGTCGGCTCACCTATCGGTTGAGCGGACTCGACGTGATCGGCGAACCGACTCCTGTGTCAGTGACCGTCCGCTTCTTCGACGAGCCGTGCTACCCCACGTTCGGGCAGCGCCCTCAGGACTTCCCGCGGGTCTACGCGAAGCCCGGCGCTGCATCAAAGCACCGACACGACACCGACGACGCCCTGTGCCTCTGGCAGCCGTACGATCCTGAGGAGCGGCGGTGGACCAGCTCGAAGGGCCTCCTCGACCTGTTCGAGATCGTCCGGACCCACTTGTTCATGGAGCACTGGTGGCGCCTCACCGGCGGAGACGACGGGGGCGAATGGCTCATCGAGGACGCACCACACGGCCTGCCGGGGAGTAACACGTGGGCACCGTCGTCATCATCTCGGCCGCGCCGCAGGCGGGCAGCTGGACGTGGGCCCAGACCACCGCTCTGATCGTCCCCGCCATCGCACTGGTCGGCGTGTACATCACCTTCGCCCTCAACCAGCGTGCAGCACGGCGTGAACGCCGCTCCAAGACGTTCGCAGAAGCGCTGACGGCGGTCGAGGAGTATCTGGAGATGCCGTACCGCATCCGTCGCCGGTCGGCCTCACCAGACGCCCGACGGGAGCTGACCGACGATGCCAGCTCCCTTCTCGCCCGCATGGCTTTCCACCACGCCTGGCTCCAGATCGAAGCCTCGGCGGTCGCCGAGCCGTACGCCGCCCTCGTCGCCGCCGCGCGCTCCGAGGCCGGCGTTCACATGAGCGAGGCATGGCAACAGCCACCGATCGACACAGATAGCGGCATGAACCTCGGCACCGCCTACCCTCGCGACCGCTCGATTGCGGCCCGAGCTGCCTGTATCCAGGCGATGCGCCGACACCTCTGACGAAGGTTCCAGCCATAACGCGCAGGCACGCAAGTTCGATGACAGTGACCGCAGTACTGGCGTACGTCACTCCGGATCTGTTTCACGTCCGGATTGGTCAGCCGACCTGGACACCAAAATGAGGAATCACGATGGACACGCCGCAGAATCCGAGGTCACAGCTGCGGCATTGGTCAGAGGATTCTGGACCCTACAGTGCGTCAACCCGACCGAACTCCCGTTCTGTACTCCGCCGTTGGAACCGCGACGGACGGTACGCGACGAGCTCCCGGCCTGTCACTCGCGTTTTCGCGCTGCGGCTCAGTCGCCGACCGCGTCGCTACGGCGCTCCAGCAGGACGACGTCCCGCCAGCGGCCGTGGTGGCGGCCGACGCGTTCGCGGGTTCCGATGACGCGGAAGCCGGCGCGCTGGTGGAGGGCGAGACTCGCGGTGTTCTCGGGGAAGACGCCGCACTGGACGGTCCAGATGCCGGCCGCCTCGGTGGAGGCGATGAACGCGGCGAGGAGGGCGTGGGCGACGCCCCGGCCACGAGCAGCGGGGTGGACGTAGACGGAGTGCTCGACGACGCCCGCGTAGGCGCGGCGGTCGGAGACCCGGCTCCCGGCGATCCAGCCGAGGACGTGTTCGCCGCCGCTTTCCAGGGCGGCGAAGCGGTGTCGGGGAAATTTCGCCGTGTCGAAGGCGGGCCAGTCGGGGGCTTCGGTCTCGAAGGTCGCGTCGCCTTCGTCGATGCCGTGCTGGTAGACGGCCAGGACCTGCCGGGCGTGGGCGGACGTCATGGGGGCGATGTTCACGACTGCCCCATGATGGCGCGGACGGCCGCCGGGAAGCAGTCGAGGCAGGCCGTGTTGACCTCGTGGCGGGTGCTGGTTCCCTGCCGCTCGGGCAGGACGAAGCGGACCTCGGCCAGCAGCTTGAGGTGGTGCGAGACGGTCGACTGCCCGATGGGGAGGCGCGCCGTGATCTCGCCGACGGTCATCGGTCGGCGTTCGGCGGCGAGCAGGTGCAGCAGCCGCACGCGCATGGGGTCGGACAGGGCCTTGAACCAGCCCGCGTAGGTGGCGGCGTCTTCGTCGGTCAGCGCGGCGAGGGCCCGCTGCGGAGTCTCATTCATCGGTCATCGACGATAATCGATGAATGGTCGGTGCGAAAGCCCTGGTTCCCACCGGCCGCGGGCTCAGCCGAGCAGGGCGTAGACCGTGGACGCCTTGGCCGCCGGCTCCGCGGAGCCCTCGGGGGTCAGGGTGATGTCGGCGAAGGCCATCCGCTTGCCGAGCTTGGTGATGCGTACGTCGATCAGCACGTCCGCGCCGACCACGGGCCGCTGGAAGCTGGTCGACTGCTGGACGGTGGTCATGGGCCCGTACCCGCCGCGCGCGGCGGAGATCGCCACGACGGTTGCGGTGTCGGCGGCGGCCATGAGGGCCTGGCCGCTGAGGCCGCCACCGTCCCGGGCCAGCGTGTCGGACCAGGGCAGCCGCAGCACGGCGTGCCGCTCACCGGTCTCCTGGACCGTGAGGCCGAGGGCGAGCACCCAGGGGGCGAAGTTCTGGCTGAGGATCTGGTCCGCGTCTGCCGGTGTCAGCGTCACCCGGTGATTGTGGCGGTCCGGGCGGGCCGCCACAACTCCCCGGACGGTCAGGGCAGTACGCGCTCCAGCCAGGCCAGCAGGTCGGCGACGACCTCGGCGCGGACGGTCTCGTTGAACAGCTCGTGCCGGGCACCCTCGTACGTGCGGTACTCGACGTCGGGGTGGCCGGCCGCCCGGTAGCGCTCCACGACCAGGTCGCTCAGCTCCAGCCCGTAGTTCAGCGGGTCGGCGGAGCCGACGGCCACGTACAGCGGGACGTCGGGCCGTACGCCGGCCGGATCGTGGAACCGGGTCGTGGCGGCGGCGTACAGATCGCCCATGGACCGGTCGTCGAGGGCGAATCCGCACAGGGGGTCGGCGAGGTACGCGTCGACCTGGGCGGTGTCGCGGCTGAGCCAGTCGGCGGGCGTCCTGGCGGGCTGGAAGGGCGCGTTGAAGGCGCTCAGCGCGTCCCCGCCGGCCTGCGCGACCCGCAGGAACATCAGGTCCACGGCGGTCGTGCCGAACAGCGCGACCGCGTCCGCGCCGCCCGGCCGCTCCAGCAGCTGGTGCTGCGCGGCGAACGAGCCGAGGCTGTGGCCGAGCAGCGCGAGCGGGATGCCGGGGTAGCGGCCCCGCGCGGCCGCGCCGACCGCCGCGAGGTCGTCGACGAGCAGCTGCCAGCCGTTCTCGCCGAGCACCCCCGCGCCGGCGGCCGTCGTCAGGCCGTGGCCCCGGTGGTCGGGCGCGTAGACGGCGTACCCGCGCGCCGTCAGGTCGTGCGCCAAGGGGGCGTAGCGCAGGGCGTGTTCACCCATGCCGTGGGCGATCAGTACGATCGCCCGCGGCGGGCCGTCCGGGAGCCACTCGTGCACGGTCACGGTGATGCCGTCGGTGCTGTCGAAGGTGAACATTCCCGTCGCTCCTCCTGGAGGGTGGCCTACAGAGTGGCGGCCAGTTCGGTGCCCTGGCGGATGGCTCGCTTGGCGTCCAGTTCGGCGGCCACGTCGGCGCCGCCGATCAGGTGGGCTTCCACTCCGGCCGCGCGCAGCGCCTCGTACAGGTCGCAGCGCGGTTCCTGGCCGGTGCAGAGCACCACCGTATCGGCGGGCACGAGCCGCTGCTCGCCGTCGACGGTGATGTGCAGGCCCTCGTCGTCGATCCGCTCGTACGTGGCTCCGGCGACGGAGACGACGCCGCGGTGCTTGAGCTCCGCGCGGTGGATCCAGCCGGTGGTGGTGCCGAGGTTGGCGCCGACCTTGGTGGTCTTGCGCTGGAGCAGGTGCACCTGGCGCGGCGGTACGGGCCGCTCGGGGCGCGTGAGGCCGCCGGGGCCGGCGTACTCGGTGTCCACGCCCCAGTGGCGGAAGTAGACGGCGGGGTCCTGGGAGGCGCCTTCACCGCTGTCGGTGAGGAACTCGGCGACGTCGAAACCGATTCCGCCCGCGCCGACGACGGCGACGCGCTCGCCGACGGGGGCGCCGTCGCGCAGGACGTCGAGGTAGCTGACGACGTTGTCCCGGTCCACGCCCTCGATGGCGGGGGTGCGGGGGGTGACGCCGGTGGCGACGACGACCTCGTCGTAGCCCTCCAACGTGGCCACGTCGGCGCGGGTGCCCAGGCGGACTTCCACCCCGCTCTCGACGAGCTGGGTGCCGAAGTAGCGGATGGTCTCCTCGAACTCCTCCTTGCCCGGGATGCGCCGGGCGACGTCGAGCTGTCCGCCGATGCGGTCGGAGGCCTCGAAGAGGGTGACGGCGTGACCGCGCCCGGCGGCGGAGACCGAGCAGGCCAGACCGGCCGGACCGGCGCCGACGACGGCGACGCGCTTCTTGCGCCGGGTGGGCGCGAGGACCAGCTCGGTCTCGTGGCAGGCGCGCGGGTTGACCAGGCAGCTGGTGATCTTGCCGCTGAAGGTGTGGTCGAGGCAGGCCTGGTTGCAGCCGATGCAGGTGTTGATGGTCTCGGAGCGGCCGGCGGCGGCCTTGGCGACGAAGTCGGCGTCGGCGAGGAAGGGGCGGGCGAGCGAGACCAGGTCGGCGCGGCCGTCGGCGAGCAACTCCTCGGCGATCTCGGGGGTGTTGATGCGGTTGCTGGTGACGAGGGGGACGGAGACCGCGCCCATCAGCCGCTTGGTGACCCACGTGTAGGCGCCGCGGGGCACGGAGGTGGCGATGGTGGGGATGCGGGCCTCGTGCCAGCCGATGCCGGTGTTGATGATGGTCGCGCCGGCGGCCTCGACCTCCTTGGCGAGGTGGACGACCTCGTCGAGGGTGGAGCCGCCGGGGATGAGGTCGAGCATGGAGAGCCGGTAAATGAGGATGAACTCCTCGCCGACGGCCGCGCGGGTGCGGCGGACGATCTCCAGCGGGAAGCGCACGCGGTTCTCGTACGCGCCGCCCCAGCGGTCGGTGCGCCGGTTGGTGGCGGCGGCGATGAACTCGTTGATCAGGTAGCCCTCGGAGCCCATGATCTCGACGCCGTCGTACCCGGCGAGCTTGGCGAGGCGGGCGGCGCGCACGAAGTCCTCGATGGTGCGCTCGACCTCGATGTCGGTGAGCTCGTTCGGGACGAAGGGGCTGATGGGGGCCTGGAGGGGGCTGGGGGCGACCAGGTCCTTGTGGTAGGCGTAGCGGCCGAAGTGGAGGATCTGCATGGCGATCTTCCCGCCCTCGGCGTGCACCGCCTCGGTGATCACCCGGTGCTCGGCGGCCTCGTCCTCGGTGGTCAGGCGGGAGCCGCCCTCGAAGGGGCGGCCGGCGTCGTTGGGGGCGATGCCGCCGGTGACGATCAGGCCGGCGCCGCCGCGGGCGCGCTCGGCGTAGAAGGCGGCGAGGCGCTCGAAGCCGCCCTCGTGCTCTTCGAGGCCGGTGTGCATCGAGCCCATGACCACGCGGTTCGGCAGGGTGGTGAAGCCGAGGTCCAGGGGGCTCAGCAGGTGCGGGTACCGGCTCGGGGAACTCTGCGGACTCTGCGCACTCATCAGGGACTGCCTTTCGCACGGGGTGATGACCCTGTTCTAGCGAGGCGCGGGCGGTTTTGCAACTAAGTGCAAAACCGGGCGGAGGCCCGTCCGCTCCCGTATCCCGAGGCCACGGGCCCGGCCGGTCGGGAGGTGTGGCGCAGTTCACGGGCCGTACCGGAGGTAGCCGCCCCGCCGGTACGGTCGTCGCGTGATCGAACGACGTGCGGTGACGGTCGGCGGGGTCCGGCTGGCGTACGAGGTGGCCGGGCCGCCGGACGGCGAGCCGCTGGTGCTGCTGCCCGCGCTGGGCGAGAGCGCCGGCGACTGGGCCCCCGTACGGGACGCCCTCGCCGGGGAGCGGCGGGTGTACGCCCTGGACCTGCGCGGGCACGGCCGCAGCGAGCGGACTGCGGCGTACTCGCTGGAGCTGATGCGGGACGACGTACTGGGCTTCCTGGACGCCCTCGGGCTCGAGCGGGTGGAGCTCGCCGGGCATTCGATGGGCGGAGTCGTCGCCTACCTCGCCGCGCAGGAGCAGCCGCACCGGGTGGTGCGGCTCGTGCTGGAGGACGTACCGCCTCCCCTCCCGCGCGAGGCGGCGGCGCCGGTCCGGCCCGAGGGGCCGCTGACCTTCGACTGGGACATGGTGCTCGCGGTCCGGCGACAGCTCGACCGGCCCGATCCGCTCTGGCTGGAGCGCCTGGACCGGATCACCGCGCCGACCCTGGTGGTGGCGGGCGGGCCCACCAGCCACATCGCACAGGACCGCCTCGCCGAGCTGGTCCGCCGGATCCCCGACGCGCGCATGGTCACGATCCCCGTGGGCCACCTGGTGCACGCCGCCGCGCCGGACGAGTTCACCGAGGCGGTGGCCGGTTTCCTCGACGACCGGACGGACCGGACGGACACGGCGGACCGGACGGAGCGGACAGACGGCGCGCTCGCGCGGCGCTGGCTCGCCGAGGACGGCATCACCGAGGCCGGGGGCGGCGTGTGGGCCGACGCCGACTCCCCCGGCGAGGTGCTGACCAGGGACGACGTCGCGGAGGGACTCGGGTGGCAGGCCTTCACGGACGAGCGGCTGGACCTGGCCGGGCGCCTGCGGGTGGCGATGGGACTGATGGACCTGCTCGGCAGCCACACACGGGTGACCGTGCAGGTTCACATGGCACATATCGGGCCCGAGGGGCCGCTGCCCCCGGACGTGCTCTGGGACGGCTACCGGCGGCGGCTGGAAGCCGCCGAGGAGTGCGAGGCGTTTACGGACTCGCTCTGGTTCGACTGGTTCGAGGACCGCAGGACCTCGGCCGAGGCCTTCGCCGAGGTCCTCGGCAACGACCTGGGACAGCTGTCGCCCGGGGCGCCGGAGCCGCTGCTCCGGCGGGCCCGGCGCGTCCTGGGGCGCTCCGGCCCGGTGCCGTGGCCGGTCAAGGCCGCCGCCTGCGAGACGGCGGCCCTGGTTCCGGCGCTGCGCATGGCCGTGTTCCGGGCCCTGCTGGCGGGCTACCACGACCTCTACGGCGGTCTCGAACCGGCGCCGGCGCTGGCCCTGCTGGACCGGCTGCGCCTTCCTCCGGACACCGAACACCTGGCCCCGCTGCGCAGGGTGCTGGCCGAGGGGCACCGCAACCACTTCCGCGGCCCGGACGCGTGGGACCGGGCCGCGGAGTGATCCGACCGGTCAGGCGCGGTGGAGGCGGACCGTGACGATCTGGAACGGGCGCAGGGTGAGCGCGACCGTGCCGTCCGCCGCCGGGGCGGCCACGGCCGCGCCCTCCAGAGGGCGTTCGAGCAGGTCGCTCTCGACCGCCGCCGTGACCGGGAAGCCCGCCGCCAGCGTCGCCGTGGCGCGCCCGCCCCGGGACTCGTAGAGGCGGACGATCACGTCGCCGCTGCGGTCCTCGGCCAGTTTGACCGCCTCGACGACCACCGCGTCCTGGTCCACCGCCACCAGCGGGGCGACCGGGCCCGCGCCGGACACCACGCGCTCGGGCAGGTTCAGGCCGTGGCCCTCGCGGACCGCGTCGCCGATGGTCGCGCCGGGCGCGAGCGAGAAGCGCAGCGTGTGGCGGCCCTGGTCGGTTTCGGGGTCGGGGTAGCGGGGGGCCCGCAGCAGGGAGAGCCGTACGGTGGTGGTCTGCCCACCGCCGGCTCGCATGTCACGCGTGACATCGTGGCCGTACGTGGAGTCGTTGAGCAGCGCCACACCCCAGCCCGGCTCCTGCGCGTGGATCCAGCGGTGGGCGCAGATCTCGAACTTGGCCGCCTCCCACGAGGTGTTGGTGTGGGTGGCCCGGTAGACGTGCCCGAACTGCGTCTCGGAGGCGGACCGTTCGGCCTTCACGTCCAGCGGGAAGGCGGCCTTGAGGAACTTCTCCGTCTCGTGCCAGTCCACGTCCGTGACGATGTCGACCGTCTTGGCGCCGGCCCGCAGGGTGACGGACTGGACCGCCTTCGAAGCCCCGAACGAGCGGACCACCCGCACGGTCACCGACTCCGGTCCGCTCTCGGTGACCTCCAGCGCGTCCAGCTCCACGAGGTCGGTGACCTTGTTGCGGTAGAAGGCGTCGATGTCCCACGCGTCCCACATGTTCGGGAAGTCGGGATGGATCTGGAGCAGGTTCGCCGCGGCGCCCGGAGCGAGCGACTCCCGGCGCGCTTCGAGGTCGTAGGCGCGGACGATCAGGCCGCGGCCGTCGATCTCGACCCGCAGCCGCCCGTTCGCCAGGACGTGCCCGCCGCCGTGCCGCTCCTCCACCGTGACCGGCTGCCCGGCGGCTGACGGAATGCCCGCGCCGCCGGCCGGGATGCCGCGCCGGGTGTGCGGGGCGCAGTTGAAGACCAGCTCCTCCTCGCCCTCCCCCGCCAGCGCGAGCTGCGCGGCCAGGGTGATCCCGCGCAGCTCGTCGCGTACACGTGCGTACGTGGCACGCGCCTCGCGGTGCACCCAGGCGATGGAGGAGCCCGGCAGGATGTCGTGGAACTGGTGCAGCAGCACCGTCTTCCAGATCCGCTCCAGGTCCTCGTACGGATAGCCGAAGCCCGGGACACGTACCGCCGCCGTCGCCGCCCACAGCTCGGCCTCGCGCAGCAGCGACTCGCTGCGGCGGTTGCCCTGCTTGGTCCTGGCCTGGGAGGTGTAGGTGCCGCGGTGCAACTCCAGGTAGAGCTCGCCGGCCCAGACGGGCGCGTGCGGGTACTCGGCGTGGGCCTTCTCGAAGAAGGCGTCGGGCCGTTCGATCTCCACGCGCGGGGAGCCTTCGAGGTCCCGCTGCCGCTTGGCCCGGGCCAGCTGCTCGCGGGTGGGGCCGCCGCCGCCGTCGCCCCAGCCGAAGGGGGCCAGCGAGCGCGTACCCCTCCCCTTCTCCTGGTAGTTGCGGGCGGCGTGGGCGAGCTGGGCGCCGCCGAGGTCGCTGTTGTAGGTGTCGACGGGCGGGAAGTGCGTGAAGACGCGGGTGCCGTCGATGCCCTCCCACCAGAAGGTGTGGTGCGGGAACTTGTTGACCTGGGACCAGCAGATCTTCTGGGTCAGGAACCAGTGGGAGCCGGAGAGTTTGACGATCTGCGGCATGGCGGCGGTGTATCCGAAGGAGTCGGGCAGCCAGACGTTGCGGGTCTCGATGCCGAACTCGTCCAGGAAGAACTTCTTGCCGTAGAGGAACTGGCGGGCCATGGCCTCGCCGCCGACCATGTTGGTGTCGGACTCCACCCACATGCCGCCGACCGGCACGAACTGACCGTCCGCGATCTTCTTCTTGACCCGCTCGAACAGCTCGGGCCGGTGGGTCTTGATCCAGTCGAGCTGCTGCGCCTGCGACATGGCGAAGACGAACTCGGGGTGCTCGTCCATCAGGTTGACCATGTTGGAGGCGGTACGGGACACCTTGCGGACCGTCTCGCGCAGTGGCCACAGCCAGGCCGAGTCGATGTGGGCGTGGCCGACCGCGCTGATCCGGTGCGCGGAGGCGTTGGCCGGCGCGGCGAGCACCCCGGCGAGGCAGGCGCGGGCGGCGGGCGCCGTGCCGGGGACGTCGGCCAGGTCGACCTCGTCCAGGGCGGAGTCGATGGCGCGCAGGATCTCGTAGCGCCGGGCGTCGCTCTCGCCGAGCTGTGTCATCAGGTCGTAGAGGACTTCCAGGTCCTGCACGAGTTCCCAGACCTCGGTCTCGAAGACGGCGAGGTCCATCCGGGCGAGCCGGTAGAGGGGCTGGTCGCCGCTGGTCTGCCGGTCGCCCTCGTACGTGGGCACGTGGTCGACGAGGACGGGGTTGGAGGCGGCCTCGACGTACCACTCGACGGACTCACCGCCCATGGCGCGGTCGGTGACGCGCACCCAGTCGTTGTACGGGTTGAGCGCCTTGATCTCGCTTCCGTCGGCGCGGTGGACCAGGCCCTCGCACTGGAAGCCGGGCATCATCCGGTCGAAGCCGAGGTCGAGTACGGCTTCCACGGTGCGGCCCGCCCAGTCGGCGGGTACGACGCCAGTGACCTTGAACCAGGTCGTGCCCCAGGCAGGGCCCCACAGGTCGCCGGTCGAGCAGGGCTCGTAGGTGGCGGCCAGGCCCTCAGCGGCGGGGACGGGCTCGCCCGGGGCCTCCCAGCGCTCGACGGTCAGCGGGACCGGGCGGGAGTGGACGGCGGGCTTGATGCGCTCCTTGAGGACCCGGCGGAGGCGGTGTTCGGTGACGCTGCGGTCGTCATGCATGGCGGCTGCTCCAGGGAGGGAGAGGCGGTGCAGTGTGAACGGTGAAAGTGCAGTGTGGTGGGTGAAGGTGCGGCATGCGGTGTGAAGCTGCGCGCGGTCAGGTCTTGACCGCCCCCTCGCCCACGCCCTTGAAGAAGAAACGCTGGAGGGCGAAGAAGAGGAGCATCATCGGGATCAGCGCGGCCATGGCACCGGCGGCGATGATCCGCTGGTCGCTGGTCGTGGTGGCCCCGGCCAGGGTCTTCAGACCGAGCTGGAGGGTGTAGTTGTCGCTGTTGGTGAGAACGAGCAGCGGCCACAGGAAGTCGTCCCAGGCGCCCATGAAGCTGGTGATGCAGACGACGGCCAGGGCGCCCTTGGCCGCGGGCAGGAAGACCCGCGTGAAGCGGGTCCACTCCCCCGCGCCGTCCAGCACGGCGGCCTCCTCGACCTCCTTGGGTACGGAGAGGAAGGCGGCCCGCATGATCATGATGTTGAGGACGGAGACCGCGCCGGGCAGCCAGACACCGATGAGGGTGTCGACCAGCCCCATCTCGCGCACCGTGAGGAACATCGAGATCATCACGGACTCGAACGGGAACATCAGGGTCGCCACGAGCACCGTGAAGACGGCCTTGCGGCCCTTCCACGCGGCCCGGGAGAGCGCATAGCCGCCCATCGCGGCGAACAGCATGTTCGAGGCGATGGCGAGCAGCGCCACCGTCAGGGTGTTGCCGACGTACTGGAGCAGCGGGAAGGACTCCGCGACGCGGAGGTAGTTGTCGAGGGTGGGCCGTGAGGGCAGCACCCCGTCGTACACGTTCTCGGTGCGGCCCCGGATCGACGTCAGGAACTGCCAGACGATCGGCCCGAGCATGATCACGAGCATCAGGACCAGTGTGGCGTACCGGGCGGCGAGACCGACCCGGCGGCGCCCGCGGTCGGCCCCGGAGCGCTCGGCCGCCTCGCTCCCGAAGGAGGACCGGGTGCTCAACTCTCGTCTCCCTTCGACAGACGGCGGCCCAGCAGGCTGAAGACCAGCGTCAGGAGGAACAGCAGGATGGAGATGGCCGAGGCGTAGCCCGTCTCGCCGGCGAAGCCCAGGCCGGCCTGCCGGATGAGGAAGGGCAGGGTGCGGGCTCCGCCGCCGGGGCCGCCGCTCTCGCCGCCGAGGATGTAGATCTCGGTGAAGACGCGCAGCGCCGAGATGGCGGAGAGCGTCCCGACCAGCAGCATCATCGGCTTGACCTGGGGGATGGTGATGCTGAAGAAGCGGCGTACGGCTCCGGCACCGTCGATGGCGGCCGCCTCGTAGAGGGAGGCGGAGACGTTTCCGAGGGCCGCCAGGTAGAAGACCATGTAGTAGCCGAGGCCCTTCCACACGGTCACGATCATCGCGGAGACCAGCAGCATGGTGCTGTCGGTCAGGAACGGGATCGGCTCGGAGATGACGCTGAGCTTCTGGAAGACGGTGTTGATCAGGCCGTCGCTGCGCAGCACCCACTGCCAGATCAGGCCGACGACCACGGCCGAGGCGATCACGGGCGTGTAGAAGGCGGAGCGGAAGAAGCCGATGCCGGGGATCTTCGTCTGTACGAGGACCGCGAGGGCCAGCGGCAGCAGGACCAGGCACGGTACGACGACCACCAGGTAGAGAACGCTGTTGCCGGTGGCCACCCAGAAGTCGGGGTCGGCGAAGGCGCGGGTGTAGTTGTCGAAGCCGACGAAGGTCCCGCCGCGCAGGATCTGCGAGTCGGTGAAGGAGAGGACGACGGTGTTGACGAACGGCCAGAGGCTGAAGAGCGTCACCATCGCCAGGCCCGGGGCGAGGAAGAGGTAGGGCGTCCACCACGCGCGGTGGCGCAGCCCGGTGTCGGCCTCCATGGCCCGCAGGGCCTTCGTACGGGTCACTTCTTCGCCGCGGCGGCGAGCAGCTTGTTGGCTTCCTCCTGGGCCTTCCTCACCGCCGTCCGGGCATCCTGCTCGCCCTTGATGGCCTTCTGCATCTCGCGCACCACCGCGTCACCGACCTGGTTGGTCCACTGGACGGGGGTGTTGGCGTCGAGTGCGGCACTCTTGAGCTGCTCCGCGCCGATCGCACGGGCCAGCGTCTCGGCGTCCTTGCCGTCGCCCTTGTCGGCGAAGTACGGGTCGGCCAGGCCCTGGGCGTTGGACGGGTAGATGGTGGCCTTCCTGGCGAACTGCACCTGGTTGGGGCCGTTGGTGACCCACTTGGCGAACTCGGTCGCCGCGTCCACGTGCTTGGTGTCCTTCTTGATGCCGAGCGACTGGGCGTAGATGCCGATGTGGCCGAGTCTGCCGGTGACGGCGCCCGCGACCTGGGTGCGCTCGTAGACCTGGGGGGCGTTCTGCTTGATGTCCTTGACGAAGCCCGGGGAGCCGGGGCCGAAGACGAGCTTGCCGCCGCCGTAGAGCTGGTTGATGTCGTCGGACTTGAGGAGGGACTCCTTGGGCATGGCGCCCTTGGCGTAGAGGTCCTTCATCCGCTCGACCCATCCGACGGCCTGGTCGGTGTCGAAGGTGAACCGGTCCTGCTCGGCGTTGAGGATGGGCACGCCCATCTTCTGCCAGTCCCCGGGGAGGCGGCCCTTGGGGTCGGCCATGAAGGCGGAGTACTTGCCGCCGGAGGCGGCGGCGATCCGCTCGGCGTAGTCGAAGAACTGCTCGACGGTGACCGGCGGTTTGCCGACGTCGAGCCCGGCTTTCTCGAAGAGGTCCTTGTTGTACGTGAGGATCTCGGGGGTCACGTACCAGGGGTAGGCGTACACGCCGTCGCCCTTGCCGGGCAGTTTGAACTGTTCCCAGGCGCCGGGCACGTAGTCCTTGGCCACCTCGCCGTCCAGCTTGGCGACGTCGGCGAGCATGCCGCGGTCGCCGAGGAGCTGGAAGGAGTCGGTGGAGAGGTTGACGACGTCGGGGAGGGCTCCGGCCTGGGCGTCGGCGACCAGCTTCTCGTTGTACCCGTCGCCGGGGACGTCCTCCCATTTCACCTTGACGTCGGGGTGGCGCGCCTCGAAGGCGTCGATGACGCCCTGGACGTAGGCCGTGAACGTCGGCTTCAGCTGCAGGGTCCGGAACGTGATCTCGCCGGCCACCTTTCCGGTCTTCTCCGCCTCCTTCACGTCACCTCCGCCACCGCTCATGCCGCACGCGGAGGTCGAGAGGAGCGTGCCTGCCGCCATCATGGCGATGGCAATACGGGTCAGGTTGAAACGAGTCATCGTCGCCGCCTTCAGGGGGAGTTCCGGCCTCACTGCCGGAGCGCGCCGCCCACGCTGTCCGGAAACCGAGATCCCGTCAATGTGCCCGAAGTCCCCATGGCCGACGGTACATACGTCCCGAAACGAGACAGGGGGACCCGCAGGTACGCAAAGGCGCTCACCACCTGGGCCATTGACCTGGACTGATGCGCTTTAGTTGAGAACCCTCCCGCGATCATATCGTTTTCATAACGAAGGGGATCGCCAGCCGGGGTTTGACTTCTTATCGCCGGTCCGTGAAAGGCCCGCACTAATGCGGTTTACCGCACATACCGCGAAACCGCTTTACGTTCCGCCACCGGCGCCGCCCCGGCCGGCGCACCGGCGTCCCGCTCGACCCTCCCCACCGGCCCGTTACAGGCACTCGCCGCCACGCACACCCGCCGCACCGAACACCACCGGCCGAGCGGCGTGACGACCCGTTAACACGCCCGCCGGGCAACCGGTCGATCTTCACGGGCGACGACCCGAACGGATCATGGAGCTTTGCCTTGGGGCAACGCCATGTGATGCATTGGTCACTCAACGTTCCCGTCAGCCCTTGCGGAGGAACCTCCCATGCGTACGGTCCGAGAGTCGGTTCTGGATGTTCTGCGTACGCGCGGCATGACCACGATGTTCGGGAATCCCGGCTCCACAGAGCTGCCCATGCTCAAGGAGTTCCCGGACGACTTCCGTTACGTACTGGGCCTCCAGGAGGCCGTCGTCGTCGGCATGGCCGACGGCTTCGCCCTCGCCTCCGGCACCACGGCCCTGGTCAACCTGCACACCGGCCCGGGTACCGGCAACGCGATGGGCGCCATCCTGGGCGCTCGCGCCAACCGCACGCCCATGGTGGTCACCGCCGGTCAACAGGTCCGCGCCATGCTCACCATGGAGGCCCTGCTGGCCAACCCCCAGTCCACCCTCCTCCCCCAGCCCGCCGTGAAGTGGGCGTACGAGCCCCCGCGCCCGGCGGACGTCGCCCCGGCGCTGGCGCGCGCGGTGCAGATCGCCGAAACGCCGCCGCAGGGCCCGGTGTTCGTCTCCCTGCCCATGGACGACTTCGACGTGGTGCTCGACGAGGCCGAGGACGGGGCGGCGGCGCGGACGGCGGCCCGCACCGTGACGCACGCCGCCGCGCCCTCCGCCGAGGTCGTCCGGCAGCTGGCCCAGCGGCTGGCCGGCGCCCGCGACGCCGTACTCGTCGTGGGCAACGACGTCGACGCCGCCGGAGCGTGGGACGCGGTCGTCGCGCTGGCCGAGCGCACCGGCCTGCCCGTCTGGTCGGCGCCCACCGAGGGCCGCGTCGCCTTCCCCAAGTCGCATCCGCAGTACCGCGGGACGCTGCCCCCGGCCATCGCGCCGCTCTCCCGCTGCCTCGAAGGACACGACCTCGTCCTCGTCATCGGCGCCCCGGTGTTCTGCTACTACCCCTACGTCCCCGGCGGCTACCTGCCCGAGGGCGCCGAGCTGGTCCAGCTGACGCGCGACGCCGACGAAGCGGCCCGTGCCCCCGTCGGGGACGCCGTCGTCGCCGATCTCGCCCTGACGGTACGGGCGTTGCTCGCCGAGCTGCCCGGACGGCAGGCCCCGCCCGCGCCCCGGATCGCGCCGGCCGAGTCGGTCGAGGAGATCGACGGAGTCCTCACCCCGCTCGCCGCGATGACGGCCATCGCCAAGGGCGCCCCCGAGAACACCCTCTGGGTCAACGAATCCCCTTCCAACCTCGGGCAGTTCCACGCGGCGACCCGCATCAGCGCCCCCGGTTCCTTCCTCTTCACCGCGGGCGGCGGCCTCGGCTTCGGCCTCGCCGCGGCCGTCGGCGCGCAGCTCGGAGCCCCCGACCGGCCCGTGGTCTGCGTCATCGGCGACGGCTCGACGCACTACGCCGTCCAGGCGCTGTGGACCGCGGCCGCGTACAAGATCCCGGTCACCTTCGTCGTGCTGAGCAACCAGAGCTACGCGATCCTCCAGTGGTTCGCCCAGGTGGAGCGGGCGCAGGGCGCCCCCGGTCTCGACATCCCCGGGCTGGACATCACCTCGATCGCCACGGGCTACGGCGTGCGCGCCCACCAGGCGTCCGGCGCCGGTGAACTGACCAAGCTGGTACGGGAGTCCGCCCTCCAGCAGGACGGCCCGGTGCTCATCGACGTGGCGGTCACCACCGAGCTTCCCTCCATGTGATCAACGCGGTCCAGCTGTTCCCCGTACCCGGCGTCGCCCCCGTACCGTCCCGGAAGGCCGGCATGTCCCTCACCACCGACACCCCCCTCCTGCTCACCAGACTCCGCTCGGAACTCCCCGCCGAGGTCCTGCTGACCGATCCGGCGGCCCTCGCCGCGCACTCCCGGGACTCCGCTCCCTTCTCCGACTGCGGAACACCCGCGGTCGTCGCCGTCCCCCGCAGCGCCGAGCAGGTCGAGCACATCATGCGGACCGCGTACGCGCTGGGCGTCCCCGTCGTGCCGCAGGGTGCCCGTACCGGACTCGCGGGCGCCGCCAACGCGATCGACGGCTGCGTCGTCCTGTCCACCGCCGCGATGAACCGGATCCTGTCCGTCGACCCCGCCAACCGCCTCGTGCGCTGCGAACCCGGGGTGACCACACGCCGCCTGGGCGAGGCCGTCGCCGCGTACGGACTGACGTACCCGCCGGACCCGGCTTCCTGGGAGCAGTGCACCATCGGCGGCAACATCGCCACCGGTGCGGGCGGCATCTGCTGCGTGAAGTACGGGGTCACCGCCGACTACGTCCTCGGGCTGGACCTCGTACTGCCCGACGGGCGGCGCATGCGTACCGGCCGGGACACCGCCAAGGGCGTCGCCGGATACGACCTGACGCGCCTGATCGTCGGCTCGGAGGGCACCCTGGCCGTGGTCGTCGGCGCCACCCTCGCCCTGCGACCCGCCCGGCCGCCGGCCCTTTCCCTGCTCGCCCAGTTCCCCAGCCTGACCGCCGCCGGCGACGCGGTCGCCGCGATCACCGCCGCCGGCCACACCCCCTCCGCGCTCGAACTCCTCGACCGGGCGACCACCGAGGCCATCGTGGACCTCGGCCGCCACCGGCTGCTGCACCCCGGCAGCGCCGCCACCCTCATCGTCGAGAGCGACACCGCCGACCCCTCGGCGGACCTGACCGCGATGGAGCTGCTGTGCAAGGAGGCCGGGGCCGACCACGTGGCGACCTCGGCCACCAGTGAGGAGGCCCGCGAGATCATCGAGGCGCGCCGCCTCGTCAGCCCGGCGCTCGCCGCGTACATGGCCTCCCACGGCGGCGGGCTCACCGCCTTCATCGAGGACGTGGCGGTGCCGCGCTCCGAACTCCCCCAGCTGATCGGCCTGATCGAGGGGATCGCCGACCACCACCGGCTGAAGATCTTCACCCTCGGCCACGCCGGGGACGGCAATCTGCATCCCACGGTCGTCTTCGACGCCTCCGACCCCGACGAACTGGGCCGGGCCCGGTCCGCCTACGACGACATCATGGCCGCCGGCCTCGCCCTGGGCGGTACGACGACCGGGGAACACGGCATCGGCACCCTGAAGCGAGCATGGCTGGAGCGCGAGCTGGGCCCGGTCTCCCTGGAACTCCAGCGCGGACTCAAGCGGCTCTTCGACCCGAAGAACCTGCTCAACCCCGGCAAGGTCGTGGCGGCATGACGCACACCACCGAGGAGCGGGACGCCGTCGGCCAGGGCCCGGCTCCCCTGCGGCCACCGGTCCGCGCCGGGCGGGCCGAGACCATCCGCTTCGTCGCCACCCACACCCTGCCCGTCTTCGTCCGCGGGGTCGCCAACCCCCGGTTCAAGATCATGGCCCTGTACTCGCGCGTGAACCAGCCCGGCTGGTCCAGCGCGACCCTGCGCGCGATGAAGCTCCGCCACGGCGGCGCCCCGGTCCAGGTGCGCGCCCTCTCGGGCGAGATGCTCGTGCTGTTCGACCGGGCGGACATCGAGCGGTTCTTCGAGGAGCCCGTGGAGCTCCTCGCCATGGACGCGGAGGACAAGTACAACAGCCTGGCCGTCTTCGAGCCCACCGGCGTGATCTGCTCGCACGGCGCCCAGCGCGAGGACCGCCGCCGGGTCAACGACGAGGCGCTCGCCGCCGGGAAGCCCGTCCACCCCTCCTGCAAGGAGTTCCAGGCCGTCGTCGAGGAGGAGTGCCGGCGGCTTACGCAGAGCCGCACCATCGACTTTCCCCTGATCTGGCAGACCATGACCCGCATCTCGCGGCGGGTGGTGCTCGGCGACCGGGCGGCCGACGACGAGGAACTGGCCGACTGGCTCGTCACCCTCCGCGCCCAGGCCAACTGGATGGGCAGGAGCAGGCCCGAGGCGAACAAGGCGCTGTACGCGAGGATCGAGGCCCGGATCGCGCGGTACGCGGCCGACGCGCCGGCGCACACCCTGGCCGCCCGCGCGCTGAGCGTGCCCTCCCCGCAGGACACCGATCCGCTGGGCCAGACCCACCACTGGCTGCTCGGCATCGACCTCGCCGCACCCGTCGTCGCCCGTACCCTGCTGCTCCTGGCGATGCACGCGGCCGAACAGGACGCGGTCCACGCCGAGGCGGTGGAGGGCGTCGCGGGGCTGCCGCGGCTGCGGGCCTGTCTGCGGGAGTCGGTGCGGCTGTACCCGATCGTCCCCGACCTCGTACGGGTCACCCGCGGCGAGACCGAATGGCGCGGAGTGCGCTACCCGCCCGGTACGAACCTCCTCGTCCCGATCGGCTTCCACCAGCGCGACCCCGACCAGGTGCCGGGCGGCCATCTCTTCGCGCCGGGTCGCTGGCTGGCTCCGGACGCGGAGGCGGACACCCGCATGGCCCCGTTCAGCCACGGCGGCGCCCGCTGCCCCGGCGAGAACGTCGGCCTGCTGGTGACCTCGCTGGTCTGCGCCGAGGTGCTGCGCGGCCACCGCCTGACCGGGGCGCGCCCCGTTCTCGACGTTGGGCGCCCGCTGCCGGGGATCCTCGACACGGCCGGCATCCGGCTGCGCCTCACCCGCCTCTAGGGAGTGTCCTCGCCCGTTCCCGTGCCCCGTGCCGCCCCACTGGAGGAGCACCCCATGCCCGAAGCCGTCAGGTCCGCCACCGAACCGGACGTCGCCTCCCTGCACCTCGTCTGCCGCGAACTCGGCGAGGCCGCCGACGCCGTACGCGAAGCCGCGCGCTACGCCTCCTCGCTCGCCCTCGGCCCCCGCCTGCCCCTGGCCGCGACCGGTCCCCGCCGGGCCCGGATCGCCCAACGCACCCTGCTGAGAACCCTGATGGACCCCAAGGGCCTCGGCTGGTCCGCCCGCGGGCGCACTCCGCTCGCCGGCGCCGTCTGGCTGGCGGGTGTCCTGACCAGCCGGGAGAACCTCGCCGTCAGCCTCGCCGTCGCCGGGCTCAAGGCGCGGATCCGGGCGGCCGCCGTGCGCCACCCCGAGCTGCTCGACCACCCCACCACCTCCAAGGTGATGCGCGCCATCGACGAGGACCGCCAGGCCGAGGCCGCGCGGGTCTTCAAGGCACTGCTCACGGAGAAGGGCGCCGAGTACGCGCTCGCCCTGCTCGCCCCGTCCTTCGCCGACATCATGGCCTGGAACGCCCTGACCGACGAGAACCCCCTCAACGACAACGCGGGCTGGCAGATCGCCACCGGCCGGGCCCTGACCTCGGACTACCTGCTGGGCCTGAGCAGTTCGGTCTGGGCCTTCCTCGACCGGGGCAACGGCCGCGCCGAGCCCCACACCCCGTCGGCCGAACTGCGCGACGGCCTCGACACCTCCGGCACCATCGTGGGCTACATCCGCAACATCGGGCTGATCGGCACCCGGGGCCTCCTCCTCGTCCAGCAGACCGTCGGACCGGACGGACTGCGCCGGTTCGTGGTCCAACTGGCGGGTATGGCACGCGGGTTCAACGAGGAGTCCCCTCAGGACCTCGTCGGCAGCCTGGACGCGGTCGGCTCCACCGACACGGCGTACACCCGCGCGGTGGGCAAGGCGCTGCGCCGGCTCGTCCCCTCCGGTACCGAGGTGGCGCTCGTCGGCCACAGCCAGGGCGGGATCACGGCCATGAACCTGGCGGCGAGCCGGGACTTCAACGCGCTCTACAGGGTCACGCACGTCGTCGCGATCGGCTCGCCCATCGACCAGAAACGTGCCGCCGATCCGCGCACCAAGGTGGTCTCGCTCGTCAACGAGCACGACATCGTGCCCAGCCTGGAGGGCCGCTCGGCGGTCTCCCCCTACTCGCTGCCCGCCGAGTTCACCGAGTTCACCTGGACCGACGACACGCACGCCTTCCCGCTGTGCCACGCCGCCGAGCGGTACGCGCACAACCTCGAACACGACGTCCCCCACGCGAGCGCGCACGTCGATTCCGAACTCGCCGCCTTCCGCGGCCGGGTCACCGGCACGCACCTCTTCACCCTCCACGACCGCTGAGGACCCCGTCATGACCGACACCGCTTCCCACACCCCCGCGCAGGCGCCCCCGCACACCGCGCCACCGGACCCCGAACGGCTGCCCGAGCCGGCCCGCCGGACCCCGCCGCCTGCGAACGAGGCGCCGGGTCTGCTGGAGCGCCTGGAGTCAGCGGCCTTCGCCCGGATCAACCGCAGCCGCGAATGGTACGAACTCCCCGGCCCGATCGGCCTGATGAACCTCGCCGTGCTCCGCGAGGACCTGCGCCGGCACAACCTGCACGACACCTTCGGCGCGGGCGGCGAACGCGACCGCCGACCCACCCCGCGCCTGGCGCCGTACCGCTCCTACGACGGCTCCGGCTACGACCCGTACGACGTGGACATGGGCCGGGTCGGTACCCGGCTGGACCGCAACTCCCCGCTGCACATGGCGTTTCCGGACGACGACGAGTCCCTGATGTCGCCCAGCCCGCGCGAGGTCAGCCGGCAGCTGCTGGCCCGCCGCGGCTTCATCCCCGCACCGACCCTCAACCTGCTGGCCGCGGCCTGGATCCAGTTCCAGAACCACGGCTGGGCCAACCACGGCGACAACGAGAAGGCCGAGCCCTTCACCGTCCCGCTCGCCGCGGACGACGACTGGGCCGAGCACGGCGGCACCTGCCCGATGCGGGTCAACCGCACCCGCCCCGACCCCGTCTCCCACACCACCCCCGACGCCCCGCCGACGTACGAGAACACCGTCACCCACTGGTGGGACGGCTCGCAGGTCTACGGCTCCGACGAGGCCCGCTGCCGCTCCCTGCGCACCGGGGAGCACGGCCGCCTCGCCCTGACCGGAGGCCGCCTGCCCCCCGACCCGCGGCCCGGCATGGAGTGCCTCGACGCCACCGGCATGAACAGCGACTACTGGGCCGGCCTGTCGCTGCTGCACACGCTCTTCGCCAAGGAGCACAACGCGATCTGCGACCTGATCCGCTCCCACCACCCCACCTGGGACGACGAGCGGCTCTTCCACACCGCGCGGCTGGTCAACACCGCCCTCATGGCGAAGATCCACACGGTGGAGTGGACCCCGGGCGTCCTCGACACGCCGGTGCTCCAGCGTTCGATGGACGCCAACTGGTACGGCCTGCTGCCCCGCTGGGTCACCCGCCGCTTCGGCCGGATCGGCGGCGAGGCCCTCAGCGGCATCCTGGGTTCGCGCACCGACCACCACGCCGCGCCCTTCTCCATGACGGAGGAGTTCGTCTCGGCGTACCGGCTGCACCCGCTGATCCCCGACGAGATCACGGTCCGCGACCACCGGCGGGGCGCCGCCCGGGAGCTGATCGGCTTCGACTCCATGCAGGGGGCGACCACCCGCGGCTCCGTCGACACGTACGGGATGAGCGACCTGCTCTACACCTTCGGTGTCACGCACCCCGGAGCCCTCGTCCTGCACAACCACCCGGACGCGCTGCGCAACCTCTCCCGGCTCTCCGGCGAGCACGTCGACCTCGGGACCGTGGACATCCTGCGCGACCGCGAGCGCGGCATCCCCCGCTACAACGCCTACCGGCAGATGCTGCGCAAGCGCCCGGTCACCTCCTTCGAGGAGCTGACCGGAGGACATCCGGCCGACACCCCGGTCCTGCGGGAGCTCTACGACGGCCGGCTCGACCGCGTCGACACGCTGGTCGGCAACCTGGCCGAGCCCCGTCCGGCGGGCTTCGGCTTCAGCGACACCCTCTTCCGGATCTTCATCCTGATGGCCAGCCGCCGCCTGAAGAGCGACCGCTTCTTCACCACCGACTACCGGCCCGAGATCTACACCGCCGAGGGCCTGCGCTGGATCGACCGGAACTCGATGGTCACGGTGCTGCTGCGGCACCACCCCGAACTGGCCCCCGCCCTCGACGGAGTGGCCAACGCCTTCGCTCCCTGGAAGGAGCGCTCATGAGCGGCCACCCCACCGCCGAGCGACGCCTGCCCGGCCCGGCCGAGGGTTTGCGCACCCACGCGGCGGCGCTGCGCGAGCGCGCGGACCGGCTGCGCGGCGCCACTGAGGGTCTCGACTGGCACGGCCCACAGGCCGAGGCGTTCCGGGCCCGCGTGGAGGAACTCGCCGGGCGGTGCGCCACCGCCGCCGACGGGCTGGCGCTCTGCGCGGCCCAGCTCGACGGCCGCCGCCCCGGCTCCGTGTGATGTTCCCGGCGCCGGCGCCCTCCGCTCAGGGCGCGGCGTGCGTCAGGTCCGCCGGGTCGGTGTTCGCCCCGCACAGGACGACGGCGACCCGGCGGCCCAGCGGCCGCGATGCGGTGCGCACGCCCGCCAGGGCGGTGGCGGCGCCCGCCTCGACCACGATCCGGTGCTCCTCCCAGAGCGCGCGCCGGGCGGCGGTGATCGCCTCGTCCGGGACGAGCACCGAGTCGACGTCGCCGTGTCGGGCGGCGGCCAGCGCGTCGGCCGAGACCCTGGTGGCGCCGAGGGAGTCGGCGGCCACGGAGGCCACCGGAACGTCGACCGGCCGGCCCGCCTCCAGGGCGGCGTTCAGGGCCCGGCAGTGCTCGGGCTCGACCGCGACCACCCGGACGCCGTGTTCGCGCGCGGCGGTGGCGACTCCCGCGAACAGCCCGCCGCCGCCGACCGCGACGACCACGGTGTCCAGGCCGGGCAGGGCCGTGCGGATCTCGTCCAGCAGCGTTCCGGCGCCCGCCGCGACGAGCGGGTGGTCGTACGCGTGGCTGCTCAGGGCCCCGGTGGCCGCGGCGAACTCCTGGCAGGCGGCGAGCGCTTCGGCGTACCGGTCGCCGACGAGGCGTACGTCGGCGCCGTAGCCCCGCAGCCGCTCCACCTTGACGCGCGGCGCGTTGGCGGGCAGGAACACGGTGGCGGGCGCGGCCTGGGCGCGCGCCGCCCAGGCGCAGGCGAGTCCGGCGTTGCCTCCGGAGGCGATGGTGACTCCGGCCGCCGGCAGGGTGCCCGCGCGGCGGTGGGCGGCGAGGAAGTTGTGCGCGCCGCGGGCCTTGAAGGAGCCGGTGTGCTGGAGGTACTCCAGCGCGTACCAGACGCCCTCGGCGGCGGGCACCACAGCGACTGGCCGGACGGCGCCGGATATCCGGCCGGCGGCGGCGCGGACGGCTGCGTAGTCGAGCTGCTGTTCCATGCGTGGACTGCCTTTCAGGCTTTCAGGCGGCGGGGCGGGCACACTCGATCAGCTGGCGCAGGGCGCCGTAGTACACCTCGTGGTCGGTCAGCGGGGGCAGTACGTCGGCCACCGCGCCCGCGAGCACCGGGAACTCGGCCGGGTCCAGCGCGGCGAGGGCCGCCCGGGACGCGGCGGTGGCCGCCGCGGGGTCGCGGTGGTCCACGAAGGCCGCGCTGCCCAGGGTGAGCAGGTACATGCGGCGGTACACGGTCATGGCCTCGGCCGCGGTCATCCCGGCGGCGACGCTGTCGGCGAGGGCGGGCTCGACGAGCCGGGCCAGCAGCTGGCGGCCGAGCCAGGGCCGGCCGCCGCGCAGCACGAGCAGTCCGGGGTGGGCGGTGAGCAGCCGGTAGAAGGAGGTGAACCGCAGTTCGGTGGCCTCGGCCCAGTCCGTGCCGACCGGGATCTCGGGGAGTTGGGCGGCCAGGTGCTCGGTGCAGAGGTCGAGCAGGCCTGCGAGGTCGGTGCAGCGTCGCTGGACGGTGGCGTGCGAGACGCCGAGCCGGTCGGCGAGGGCGCGGAAGCTGAGCGCGGCCGGGCCCTCCTCGTCGAGGATCCGCAGGGCGGCGCGCGCGATGGCCTCGGGGGTCGCGCCTTCCAGGGCGGCTGATCTTCGCGGCATGAGATACAACGTATCAGCCACTGTCACATACCACGGACGACCTCGGTCGCCTGACGCCGACTGCACCCATATTGCTGGTCATTGAGCGAGAATCATCGACTTATGTTGACAGACGGTAGTCACGTCGATGCACTGGGCGCACGACCGCCCCCCTCAAGGAGACCCCGTGCCGCCTCGCCTGCGTGCGTCGCTCCCCTGTCTGACCGCGGCCACCCTGCTCGCCCTCGTGCTCTGCCCCGCTCCGGCGACGGGCGAGCCGACCGCGACCCGGGACACTCCGCTCGCCCTCACCCCACCCATGGGATGGAACAACTGGGCGCACTACATGTGCGACATCGACGAGGCCACCGTGGTCGCCAACGCCGACGCGCTCGTGTCCACCGGCCTCGCCGCCAAGGGGTACGACACCGTCACCATCGACGACTGCTGGATGCTGAAGGACCGGAACGCACAGGGCGATCTGGTCGTCGACCCGCAGAAGTTCCCGCACGGCATGGCCTGGCTCGGCGAACATCTCCACGCCAAGGGCCTGAAGTTCGGCATCTACGAGGACGCCGGCTCCCTCACCTGCGAGCGCTACCCGGGCAGCGGCGCGCCCGAGGGCGGCGGCGAGGACCACTACGCGCGCGACGCCCGGCTGTTCGCGTCCTGGAAAGTGGACTACGTCAAGATGGACGGCTGCAACCTGTGGGTGCCGCCCGGCAAGACGAAGGAGCGGGCCTACCGGGACGCGTACAACGCGGTCGCGAAGGCGCTGCGCGACAGCGGCCGGGCGATGGTGCACTCCGCCTCCGCGCCCGCCTACTTCCAGGAGGGCGAATGGGGCGGCTCCGACTGGCACAGGGTCCTCGACTGGGTCGGCGAAACGAGCCAGCTGTGGCGCGAGGGCCGGGACATCAAGGTCTACCAGCCCACCGCTCCCGCCACCTCGCGGTGGAGCTCGGTGATGGGCAACTACGGCTACAACCGCTGGCTCGGCCGGTACGCGGGCCCCGGCAACTGGAACGACCCCGACTTCCTGATCGCGGGCGCCCCCGGGCTGAGCGAGGCGGAGAGCCGCAGCCAGGTGGGGCTGTGGGCCATGATGGCGGCCCCCTTCATCCTGTCCTCCCAGGTCTCCGAACTGACCCCGGCCGGGCTCGCCGCACTCGGCAACACCGACATGATCAAGTTGGACCAGGACCCGATGGGCCGCCAGGGCGCGGTGGTCTCCTCCAACGCCACCTTCGAGGTGCTCGCCCGCCCGCTGGCGAACGGCGACCGTGCGGTGGCCGTACTCAACCGGTCGGCCGGCACCCGTGACATCTCCGTACCGCTGGCCGACATCGGGCTGTACTCCTGCGCGGTGGACGCCCGGAACCTGTGGAACGGGCAGCGCACGGCGGTCGCGGCCTCGGGCTCGCTGACCGGCCGGCTCGCCGGGCACGACACGGCCGTCTGGCGGCTCACCCCGCGCGGCTGCGCCGAGGCCGTGCCCACCGGGCAGATCGTCGGGCTCGGGGCCAAGTGCGCCGACGGCGCGAACACCACCGGGGTCGGTGCGGTCGTACTGTCCTCCTGCACCGCGGGCGCCGACCAGCGCTGGATCCTGGGCGAGGGCGGGCAGCTGCGGCTGGCCGGTGAATGCCTCTCGGCGGGCGGGCTGGGTCAGGTGGAACTGGCCGACTGCGCACCGGGACGGGAGCCGGGGCAGAGCTGGAAGCACCGGCGCGACGGAGCCCTGGTCGAGGCGTCGAGCGGGCTGTGCCTGACGGCGCCGGCTGCCCCGGCGACCCCCGACGCCCCGGCCGAGCGACTGCGGCTGACGGCCTGCGGCGACCACCAGGCCGACCAGGCCTGGGCCCTGCCGGTCTGAGGCGCGCGGATGACTCTCTCGACAGCGACAGCGACAGCGACACCGATGCCGCGCCGCCGGCGACCGGCGCGCGCCGCCCTGCTGGCGCTGCCCGTCGCGCTGCTCACCCTGGTGTGCGCGGGGGCCGCCCCGGGGACCGCCGCCCCGGCCGCGGGTCCGGCCGTACGGGCCGACGTACGGCCGTCGGCGCCGCGGCCCCAGACCTTCGACGCCGCGCCGGCGCGGGCCGCGCTGGAGCGGCTGCTCCCCCGGCACGCCGGGCAGTTCACCCTCGTACCGGACCCGGCCGCCGGGGCCGACACCTTCACCGTGTCCGGCCGGGCGGGCGCGGTCACCGTGCGCGGCTCCACCGGCGCGACGCTGCTCACCGGGGTCGGCTGGTACCTCCAGCACGTCGCCGGGGCGGACATCGGCTGGCCCGGCGACAGCCTGGGGATGCTGCCCGCGACGCTGCCGGCGGTACCCGCGCCGGTGACCCGCGGCGCGCTGGTCCCGCACCGGTACGCGCTCAACGACACCGACGACGGGTACTCCGGCCCGTACCGCTCCTTCGAACAGCACCAGCGGCAGATCGACCTGCTCGCCCTGCACGGGGTCAACGAGGTGTTCGTGCAGGTCGGCGCCGAGTACCCGTACTACCGCGCGCTCCAGGGCTTCGGCTACTCGGCCGCGGAGCTGCGGGAGTGGATCCCCGGGCCGGGGCACCAGAGCTGGTGGCTGCTGCAGAACCTGAGCGGCTTCGGCGGTCCGGTCTCCGAGCGGATGATGCGCGAGCGCGCCGAGCTGGGCGGGCGGATCGCCGAGCACCTGCGCGGCCTGGGGATGACGCCGGTGCTGCCCGGCTACTTCGGCACGGTGCCGCCGAAGTTCGCCGGCCGCAACCCGGGCGCGGTCACGGTGGCGCAGGGCGACTGGGCGGGCTTCGACCGGCCGGACTGGCTGGATCCGTCCTCGCCGGTCTTCGGGCGGCTCGCGGCCGCGTACTACGCCGAGCAGCGCGCGGTGTTCGGGGACAGCACGATGTACCGGATGAGCCCGATGCACGAGGGCGGGCGGACGGGCCCGGTGGACGTCCGCTCCGCCGCCGGGGCCGTCCAGCGCGCGCTGCACGCCGCCCACCCGGGGGCGCTGTGGGCGGTGCTGGGCTGGCAGGACGATCCGGCCCCGGAGCTGCTCGCCGGGGTGGACACCTCGAAGCTGCTGATCCTGGACGGGCTGTCCGACCGGTACAACCGCCTGGACCGGGAAACCGGTTGGGGCGGCGCCCCGTACGCGATGGGCACGATCTACAACTTCGGCGGGCACACCACGATCGGCGCCAACACCTCGGTGTGGACTGACCGCTTCGCCGCCTGGCGGGGCAAGGCCGACAGCGCGCTGACGGGGATCGCCTACCTGCCGGAGGCCACCGGGACCAACCCGGCCGCCTTCGACCTGTTCACCGACCTCGCCTGGGAGCCGGGCCCGATCGACCAGCGGGCCTGGTTCGCCGGTTTCGCGGCCCGCCGGTACGGGCGGCCCGACGCCGGGGCCGCCGCGGCCTGGGAGGAGCTGCGCAAGGGCCCGTACAGCACCTCCTCGGGGCTGTGGTCGGAGTCCCAGGACAGCCTGTTCACCGCCCGGCCGAGCCTGACCGCGGCGGGGGCGGCGTACTGGAGTCCCAAGTCCATGCGCTACCCGGCCGGTTCGGTCCGCCGAGCCCTGGACCACCTGCTGCGGGTCGCCCCCGAGCTGCGCGGCTCCAGCGCCTACCGGTTCGACCTGGTGGACACCGCCCGCCAGGCCCTCGCCAATCACTCGCGGGTGCTGCTGCCGAAGATCAGGGCAGCCTACGAGGCGAAGAACCTGCCCCTGTTGCGCGGCCTGACGGCCGAATGGGAGCGCGGGGAAAGGCAGTTGGACGCGCTCACCGGATCCGATCCGAACTTCCTGCTCGGCGGCTGGCTGGAGGCGGCCCGCTCCTGGGGTGCGGACGCGCGGGAGAAGACGCGCAACGAGTACGACGCGCGCTCGATCCTGACCGTGTGGGGCCGCCGCGACACCAGTGAGGGCGGCTTCCTGCACGACTACGCGAACCGCGAATGGAGTGGTCTGATCTCGGAGTTGTACGCCCGGCGCTGGACGGTCTACTTCGACTCGCTGGAGGAGGCGCTGGTACGGGGGACCGCGCCGCGGGAGATCGACTGGCACGCCTTCGAGGAGGAGTGGGCCAGGCGCACCACCCGCCATCCGGCCGCGCCGAGCGGCGATCCGTACGCGCTGGCGGCCGGGGTCGCGGCCATGCTGCCCCCGGCGGCCACCGGCTGACCTACACCACCGGCCGGGGCCGCGCCCGCACCACGCGGTCACGATCATCCACCCGAGGGAATCACGCCACCCGTGCGGGGGACATCCGACCGAGGGGATCCCCGAAGGGCGCCGGCACTGGGTTCACTGGCCCGGAAACGCTCAGGGGCGGCCACCGGAACGTTCCGGCGGCCGCCCTTTCCGACGCCATGACGACATCGGGCCGAAGCGCCGCCGCGCCGACGGGCCCCAGGAGCAGACCGACATGTCCGAGACCGAGCAGGAGCGACCGCCCGGGACCACGGCACCGGCCGCCGGAGCCTGCGACCGCTGGGACGGGCTCGCCGAAGGCGTGGTGGAACTGCGCAAGCGCAGGCCGGCCGCCCCGGGCCCGCTGATCCCGCCGCTGCGCATCGCTGACGGGGCGTACGAAGACGGGTGAACGGGCGCCTTACGCCCTGACCGGGCGGACCGGGCGGACCGGCAGTGCCTCGACGCTGTTGCCGATGAAACTGCGCTGGTGCGGGAGTTCGGCTCCGGGCGCGGCGAGGTCGAGATCGGGGAAGCGCGCGAAGAGCCGCTCAAGGGCGATGGTGGCCTCCAGCCGGGCGAGCGGGGCGCCGACGCAGTAGTGGGCGCCGTGCCCGAAGGAGAGGTTGCGGGCGGCCCCGGGGCGGGTGACGTCGAAGCGGTCGGCGTCCGGGCCGTGGAAGGCCTCGTCGCGCCCGGCTGCCGTGTAACCGGCGAGGACGGGGGTGCCCCGCGGGATCACGGTGCCGTCGACGGTCAGGTCACGGGTGGGATAGCGGAAGGGGAACCAGCTGACCGGCCCGTCCCAGCGCAGCGTCTCGTCCACCACGTCCGACCAGGTGGCCTTGCCCTCCCGGACGAGGGTGAGCTGGTCGCGGTGGGTGCACAGGGCGCGGACGGCGTTGGTGATCAGGTTGAGGGTGGTCTCGTGGCCCGCGACGAGCATCAGCCGCATGGTGCCGATGAGTTCGGCTTCGCTGAGGCGGTCGCCGACGCCGTCCCCGCCGTCCCCGTCCCCGCCGTCCCCGTCGCGCGCGGCGATCAGGGCGCTCGTGAGGTCCTCACCCCCGTTTCCCAGAGCCACGGCCTCGCGACGCGTGGCGGCGATGGTGCCCATCAGCTCGACGAGCTCCCGTACGGCGGCCATCGCCCGGGCCGGGGTGGTGTCGGTCGCGATGATCACCGTGTTGGACAGGTCGTGCAGGCGGGCGCGGTGCTCGGGGTCCACGCCGAGCAGTTCGCAGATGACGCTCATCGGGAGCGGCAGGGCGAAGTGGGTGCGCAGGTCGGCGATCCCGTCCGGGGACTCGGCCGCGGCCCGGCCGAGGTCGTCGAGCAGGGTGTCGGCGAGCTCTTCGACGCGCGGCCGCAGCCGTTCCACCTGGCGTGCGGTGAAGGCGTTGCCGACGAGGGAGCGCAGGCGCCGGTGGTCGGCGCCGTCGGCGGTGTGCATGCCCTGGGCGTTGGCGAAGACCCGCAGCGGCCAGTCCGCGGGGACGGTGCCGTCGTGCAGCCCCGGGAAGTGCCGGGCGTCCTTGGCCACATCGGGGTGCGCGAGGAACTCCCTCAGCGCGTCGTGGCCCAGGACCACCGCGCCGGGTACGCCGCCGGGCAGGACGACCTCTGCCACGGCACCCTGGGCCCGCAGCCGTGCGTTGAGGGCGTGCGGGCAGCCGCCGGACGGGTCGATGACGTGCCGGGGTGAGGTGTGCGGTGACAAGAAGATCTCCTGATCTGACGAACGGGACTCGGTCAACAGTGCGGCCCGCACCGTGTGTTGTTCAAGGCCGCGTCGGCCGTGCCGCACCGCCGGGGCGCGGCATAGGGTCGGCGCATGGCGAGTTCGGAGCAGGGTGCGGGGCGCGGTCTCACGGGCAGGGTCGCCCTCGTGGCCGGTGCGACCCGCGGCGCCGGCCGGGGCATCGCGGTGCAGCTGGGCGCCGCCGGCGCGACGGTGTACGTATCGGGGCGCAGCACCGCGGCGCGCCGCTCGGAGTACGACCGGCCGGAGACGATCGAGGAGACGGCCGAGCTGGTCACGGCGGCGGGCGGGCGGGGCGTCGCGGTGGTGGCCGACCATCTGGTGCCCGCGCAGGTCGAGGCGCTCGTGGGGCGGATCGAGGCCGAAGAGGGCCGCCTGGACGTGCTGGTGAACGACGTCTGGGGCGGGGAGCTGCTCTTCGAGTGGGACAGCACCGTCTGGGAGCACGATCTGGACAAAGGGCTGCGGCTGCTGCGCCTCGCCGTGGACACGCACGCCATCACCAGCCACTTCGCCCTGCCGTTGCTGCTGCGGGAGCCGGGCGGGCTGGTGGTGGAGATGACGGACGGCACGGCCGAGTACAACGGCAGCCGCTACCGGGTGTCGTTCTTCTACGACCTCGCCAAGTCGGCGGTGCTGCGGATGGGGTTCGCGCTCGGGCACGAGCTGGGGCCGCGCGGGGCGACGGCGGTGGCGCTGACCCCGGGGTGGCTGCGTTCGGAGATGATGCTCGACGCCTTCGGGGTGACGGAGGCGAACTGGCGCGACGCCCTGGCCAGGGTGCCGCACTTCGCGATCTCCGAGAGCCCGTCGTACGTCGGGCGGGCGGTCGCGGCGCTGGCCGGCGACCCGGAGGTGGCGCGCTGGAACGGCCGGTCGCTCTCCAGCGGGCAGCTCGCCCAGGTCTACGGCTTCACCGATCTCGACGGCAGCCGTCCGGACGCCTGGCGCTACATGGTCGAGGTACAGGATCCGGGCCGGCCGGCGGACACCACCGGCTACCGCTGAGGCGACGGGCTTACCGCTGAGGCGGCCTGCTCTCGATCAGGCGGGCCAGCCCGTCCAGGACGCACCGCAGACCGAACGCCCAGACGGTCTCGGGGTTGTACGCGCCCACCGCGCTGCCGACGCGGCCCGCGAGGGGGTAGCGCTCGGGGTCCATGGCCCGCTCCAGCAGCGGCGCGCTGAGCGCCCACCACTCCTCGTCGCTCTGGCGGCTGTTGTGGGCCGCGGCGTCGGCGGCGCCCAGGGCGTTGGCGTGGACGAAGCCGAGGAGGTGGGTGAGGGCGGCGTCCATCTCCACGTCGGTGAGACCGATGCCGTCGAAGGCCGCGAGTTCGTAGTCGTACTTCGCGATCACTCCGGGGCCCAGGGGCGGCCGGGTGACGGAGAGGTCGGCGATCCACGGATGGCGCGTGAGCAGGTCGCGGTTGTCGTCGGCGACCCGGGTGACCCGCACCGGCCACGCCTCCTCGGCGCCCGGCTCCCGCCGCGCCATGTGCCGGTACGCCTCGTCCAGCATCAGGTCGAGCAGCTCGGCCTTGCCGGGGACGTACGTATAGAGGGTCATCGGGGTCACACCGAGGCGCTGCGCCAGCGCCCGCATGGTCAGCGCGGCCAGACCCGCCTCGTCGGCGAGGGCGATCGCGGTGCGGACCACCACGTCGACGCTCAGCCCCTGACGCGGGCCGCGCCGTCCCGGGGGCGCCTCGTACCCGGGCTCGCGCCACAGGAGCTCCAGCGTACGGACGGGGTCGCCCGCGCCGCTCCGGTCCTTCGCAGACATGTCCGATCCCTTCCCAGCCTGTATTCAATAATTACCTACAGTGTATAGAGTACACTGTATAGAGTAAGCCCGAGACACCCCGACCGCGAGGAGTTCCGTGCAGATCACCAGTACCGCCATATCGCTGAACGTCGACGACGTCACCGCCTCCGCCGCCTTCCTGAGCAAGCACTTCGGCTACGAGGAGGCCATGGCCGCCGACGGCTTCGTCTCCCTCGCCCACCCCGGCGGCGGCCACCATGTGATCTTCCTGCGGCGCGGCCTCGACATCCTGCCCGAGGGTTTCCGCGACCAGCACGCGGCCGGCCTGATCCTCGTCTTGACCGTGGCGGACCTCCTGGGTGAGTACGAGCGGCTGCGTGCGGAGGGCGTCGCCATCACGATGGAGCTGCGCGAGGAGCCCTGGGGCGAGCGGCTGTTCCAGGTCACCGACCCGAACGGCGTCATCATCGAGCTCGTCGACTGGGTCGCGCCGGCCGGCGGCGACCAGCCGGTCGACAGCCAGTCCGGCGACATCCAGTCCGGCGACATCCAGTCCGTCGACGACCACAAGTAGGGAAGCCACGTGAACCTCGCACACCCGGCCGACAGCCACCAGGTGATCCAGGTCCGGGGCGCGAGGGAGAACAACCTCGCGGACATCTCCCTCGACATCCCCAAGCGCCGCCTCACCGTCTTCACCGGGGTCTCCGGCTCCGGCAAGTCCTCGCTGGTCTTCGGCACCATCGCCGCCGAGTCGCAGCGCATGATCAATGAGACCTACACGGCCTTCCTCCAGTCGTTCATGCCGACCCTGGGCCGTCCCGACGTGGACGGTCTGCACAATCTGAGCGCGGCCATCGTGGTCGACCAGGAGCGCATGGGGGCCGGCTCCCGCTCCACGGTGGGCACCGCCACCGATGCCTTCACCATGCTGCGCATCATCTTCTCGCGGCTCGGCACCCCGCACATCGGCACCTCCTCCGCGTTCAGCTTCAACACCCCGGACGGCATGTGCCCGCGCTGCGAGGGCATAGGCCAGGTCTCCGACATCGACGTGGACCAGCTCGTCGACCGCGAACTCTCCCTCAACGAGGGCGCGATCACGGTTCCGGGCTTCGCGGTCGACTCCTGGTACTGGCAGATCATGGCCAACTCCGGCTTCTACTCCGCCGATACGAAGCTGAAGGACTTCACCGAGCAGGAGTGGGCCGACTTCCTGCACAAGTCACCGGTGAAGGTGAAGGTGGGAAGTAACAATTTCACGTATGAAGGTCTGATCACGAAGATCAGCCGCACGTACCTGGCCAAGGACCGCGAGTCCATGCAGTCCCACATCCGGGCCTTCGTGGACCGCGCCGTGGTCTTCGCCGACTGCCCGGACTGCGGCGGCGCCCGCCTGTCCGCGGCAGCGCTGTCCTCGCGGATCGAGGGACTGAACATCGCCGACTGCTCGGCGATGCAGATCAGCGACCTGGCCGAGTTCGCGAGCCGGATCGACGACCCGGGCGTGGCCCCGCTCCTCGCGAACCTGCGCGGCCTGCTCAGCTCCCTCGTCGAGATCGGCCTCGGCTACCTCAGCCTGGACCGCCCCTCCGGCACCCTGTCGGGCGGTGAGGCCCAGCGGGTCAAGATGGTCCGGCACCTGGGCTCCTCGCTGACCGACATCACGTACGTCTTCGACGAGCCGACCACCGGCCTGCACCCGCACGACATCGAGCGGATGAACAGCCTGCTGCTGCGGCTGCGCGACAAGGGCAACACGGTGCTGGTGGTGGAGCACAAGCCGGAAGTCATCGCGATCGCCGACCACGTCGTCGACCTCGGCCCGGGCGCGGGCACCGCCGGCGGACAGCTCTGCTACAGCGGGGACGTGGCCGGGCTGCACACCTCCGGCACCCTCACCGGCCGGCACCTCGGTCACCGGGCACGGCTGCGGGACCAGGTCCGCACGCCGCGCGGGCAGCTGTCGGTCAAGGACGCCGACCTGCACAACCTCAAGGACGTCAGCGTGGACGTGCCGCTCGGCGTGCTGGCCGTGGTGACCGGTGTGGCGGGCTCCGGAAAGAGTTCGCTGATCCACGGCTACCTGGCCGGGCGGGACGGTGTCGTGGTGGCGGACCAGTCGCCGATCCGCGGCTCGCGCCGGTCCAACCCGGCGACGTACACGGGCCTGCTGAATCCGATCCGGACCGCCTTCGCCAAGGCCAACGGGGTCAAGGCGGCACTGTTCAGCGCCAATTCGGAAGGCGCCTGCGCCCACTGCAACGGCCTCGGGCTGGTGTACACGGACCTGGCGATGATGGCCGGGGTGGCCTCGGTGTGCGAGGAGTGCGAGGGCAGGCGGTTCACGCCCGAGGTGCTCACGTACCGGCTGCGCGGCAAGAACATCAGCGAGGTGCTCGACATGCCGGTGGCCCAGGCGTACGAGTTCTTCACCACCGGCCAGGCGCGCGCGATCCTGGGCCGACTCGCCGACGTGGGGCTGGGCTACGTACGGCTCGGGCAGCCGCTCAACACCCTCTCGGGCGGTGAGCGCCAGCGGATCAAGCTGGCCATCAGCATGGCGGAGAAGTCGGCGACGTACATCCTGGACGAGCCGACGACCGGGCTCCACATGGCCGATGTGGACAAGCTGCTCGCGCTGCTGGACCGGCTGGTCGACGACGGGAACTCGGTCATCGTCATCGAGCACCACCAGGCGGTGATGGCGCATGCCGACTGGCTGATCGACATCGGCCCGGGCGGCGGCCACGACGGCGGGCACGTCGTCTTCGAGGGCACCCCGGCCCGGCTGGTGGCCGAGGCGGACACGCTGACCGCCCGCCATCTGCGGGAGTACGTCGGCTCGTAGGGGCGACGGAAGCGGATGCCGGAGTTCGATCACCGCCGCAGCGGTGTCGCTCCGGCCTTCGCACCGGCCGGTGAGTAACCTCTGTCGCCATGCGAAAGATCGTGCTCGTGATGTCGGTGTCCCTCGACGGCTTCATCGAGGGGCCCGAACGGCAGATCGACTGGCACGTCGTCGACGACGAACTGCACCAGCATTTCAACGACACGCTCCGCCAGATGGGCGGTTTCCTGCACGGCCGCGTCATCTACGAGCTGATGGCCGACTTCTGGCCCACGGCCGACGCCGACCCGGCGATCAGCGGGCCCATGGCCGAGTTCGCCGGGATCTGGCGGGACATGCCGAAGTACGTCTACTCCCGCACCCTGCCGCGCGCCGACTGGAACACCACGGTCGTACGCGACGTCGTCCCCTCGGAGGTCGCCGCGCTCAAGGCCCGGCCCGGCGGCGACCTCTGCCTGGGCGGGGCCGATCTGGCCGCCTCGTTCCTGCGCCACGACCTGGTGGACGCGTACCGGATCTACGTCCACCCCGTGCGCATCGGGCGGGGCAAGCCGCTCTTCCCGCCCACCGACACGCCCGTCGTCCCCCTACGCCTCGCGGACACGCACGCCTTCGGCAACGGGGTGGTCCTGCTCCACTACGAGCGCCCCTGACGGCCGCCGTCAGCCGGCGGCGCCGCGCCCCGACTCGCCCCGGACGGCCGAGGCCCGGGCCGTCGGGCAGGGCACCTCCAGCCACACGCACTTCCCGCGCGCACCCGGCCGGGAGCCCCAGGCCCGCGCCAGCCGGTCCATGATGAGCAGCCCGTGTCCGCCCGGCCGTCCCGGATCGACCTGGTGGATGGTCTTCGCCACGGGCGGCGCCGGGTTCGTGTCCGTCACCTCGATCCGCAGCCGCTCGTCGGTGCAGTCCAGGACGAGCGCCCCGGGCCCGCCGCCGTGCAGGCAGGCGTTGGCGACCACCTCGGAGACCAACAGGAGTACGTCGTCGGCGGCGTCGCGCATCGCCTCGCCCTCGGCGGGCAGCCAGTGCCAGGCGGTCAGGGCCCGGCGGGTGAAGTCGCGGCTGCGGGAGACGGGGTCGGGGATCCCGTCGAGAACCAGGAGCCAGTTCCGGTCCGCCGACCCGCGCTGCTCCATCGTTCTCCGACCCCTTTCCCTATCAGTCCCACCCGCTCTGTCGCGCGTACCGGCTCCTCACTCACTCTCCCGAGGGCAGGTCCAGCGCCTGCGCCACATCCGTGTGGACCGGGAAGACCCCGTCCGCGCCGGTGATGCGGAACATCCGCGCGACCGAGCCGCGCAGTCCGGCCAGCTCCAGGCTGCCGCCGGTTTCCTGGACCGTGATCCGGCTGTGCAGCAGGGCGTTGAGCCCGGTGGAGTCGCAGAACTCCAGCCCCGCCATGTCCACCACCAACCGGCCCCCTCGCCTGGCCGCCGCGTCGAGGGCCGCCCGCAACGGCCCGGCCGTGTCGTGGTCCAGCTCCCCGGCGAGGGTGAGGACGACCGCGCCGTCGATCGGCTGTACGGCGACCGTGAACCGCTCTTTGTCCGTTCCGAGCACCATCCGGCATCACCCATTCCCTCCGGCTGCCCCTACGCCTGCCCCCGTCCCGGCGGGATATGCGCCCGCCGGCCTCCCGGACTGGCGGGATCCGGCTCGGGCAGCCGGCTCAAGCGGGCGTCCGTAGCCGCCGCTCCAGGTCGCGCAGATCCTTGACGAGGGACGAGCGGACCTTCCTCGCCATGAGCGGTGCGGCCACGCGGTAGAGACCGCCGGCGTCGCCCCGGACGCGGATGCGGGCGAGCGTACCGCCACCCGGGTCCGGGTCGAAGGTGTACGTGACGTGCATGGGCATCGGACCGGCGACCGACACCATGTCCAGCAGCCGCCCGGGTTCGTACGCGGCGACGCGCAGCACGTAGTCGATGCGCTTGCCGAGGAAGTACGCCGTACGGGTCACCTCGGCGCCGACGCCGAACCCGCCGCCGGCGTCCGCCTGCCGGGTGAGGGCCGCCTCGCGGATGCCCTGGGTCCACTCGGCGTCGTGGCGCCAGTCCATGGCGTACGCCGCAACTGGGCCGGGCGGGAGCGGGATCACGCGCTCGGCCGTCACATCGATCGTCATGGCTGCCTCTCGGGGGACTGCTTGCTCAAGCGTGGTGCGTGTCAAAGGGGCTGCGTGTCAGAGGGAGAAGAAGGGCTGGGGGGTACCCGTCTCGCTGTATCCCTTCAGCCTGCCCATCAGCAGGCCCCAGGTGTCGGCCGTGTGGGCGAGGTCGGGGTCGCCGTCGGCGAAGCCGGCGTGCCGGAAGCCGACCCGGGTGCCGCTCCCGCCCGGGGTGTCGGCCAGCTGCCAGGTGATGACGGTGCCGGTCCAGTGGGGCGGGAACGCGCCGACGGAGGTCCACACGACCTCGTCCCGGTCCGCGCGGTCCTCGCGGAGCCGGAAGGGCTCGGGGATCCCGGGGAAGCCGAGGAGGAGGGTCCCGCCCTCGTGGTTCACGTCGGTGGTCCACCAGCCGGGGAGGCCGTCGTGCGTCAGAGCCTGCTGGACGGTGGTCCGGTCGGCGTCGATGTCGGTCTGGAAGGTGATCTCGGACATGGCCGCTCCTGTGCCTCTCTGCGGGGGTTCCGGCGGGAATGCCGGAGCATTCGCTTTAGTCCACACTAAAATGAACGCCGCCGGGATGGCAAATTGAAGCGGTGGCTAAAATGAGGGGCATGGACGCGGTACGGGCGGTCGGCGAACCCAGGCGGCGCGAGATTCTGCGGCTGGTCTGGGACGAGGAGCTGTCGGCGGGCGAGATCGCCGAGCGGTTCGAGGTCACTTTCGGCGCGGTCTCCCAGCACCTCAAGGTGCTGAGGGAGGCCGGCCTGGTTACGCTGCGCCGGGACGGCAAGAAGCGCTTCTACCGAGCGGACCGGGAGGCCATGGGCCCTCTCGCCGACTACCTGCGGTCCATGTGGACCACGAAGCTCGACGCCCTCGCCGAACTGGCCGAGGCCGCCGAGCGGGCGGAAGGGACGGACGCGTGAGTGCGAACGGCGGCGCGGCGGCCGACGGCGTGGTGACGGTCGAGCGGCACATCGCCGCGCGCCCCGAGACCGTGTTCTCCTTCTTCACCGACCGCGACAGGTGGCTGTCCTGGATGGGCCGGGAGGGCGAGTTCGTGTTCGCGCCCGGCGGCGCCTACCGGACGAACGTGACGGGCGAGAACGTCGCCGAGGGGCGCTTCGTCGCGGTGGACCCGCCGCACCGGCTGGTGTTCACCTGGGGCTGGGCCGAAGGCGGCATGCCCGTACCGCCCGGCTCGACCACGGTCGAGATCACGCTCGCCCCCGCCCCCGACGGCACCACCCTGCTCCGCCTGACCCACAGCGGCCTGCCCTCGCCCGAGGCCCGCGCCGCCCACGAGGAGGGCTGGCAGCACTACGTCGAGCGTCTCGCACTGCGCGCCGAGGGTGCGGACCCCGGACCGGACCTGTGGATGTAGGCCCGCCACCGCGCTCCGCGCGGGCCGGAACGCGGGAGAGGGCGGACGCCTCCTCGCGTCCGCCCTCTCCCGCCGTCAGAGGCGGACCGTGCGGGCCACCGTGCCCCAGTCCACGAACTTGAAGTCCGTGTCCGTCCGGGTCTCCCCGGCCGCGTCCACGCCCGCGGGTGTGTTCGCGCCGTCCTGGACGACCAGCAGGCCGTGCGGGAAACGCGTACCCAGCGGTGCGCTGGTGGCCGCGGCGCCGTCGCACTCCTCGGATCCGTCGGGCGTCCCGGCCGCGGCGCCGGCGCCGATGCGGAAACCGCGGACGAAGTCGTTGTCGTCGTCGCGGTCGAAGACGGCGAAGGTGTTGTCACCCTGGCTGGAGGCGATCAGGTAGCCGTCGTCCTCCGGGTCCTCGGGGTCACGCCAGATGGTCAGCCCCTCGACGTCGTCGCTGATGTGGCGGCCGCCGAAGCCGGGATCCGCTCCGGTGACGCACTCCTCGCCCGTCTCGTCGTAGGTGCCGGGAACTCCGTAGGAGCGGACCTTCTCGATGAGTTCGGCGTCGTCGCGCAGGTCGGCGTCGAGCTTCCAGATCCCCACGTCCTCCTGACCGGCGTACAGGTCTCCGCTCTCCGGGTCGACCACCATGCCCTCGACCTGGGGCAGTTCGCCGGGCTCGGCGCACGGCGACCAGGTGGCGCCGTTCGGGAGGGTGAACGCGGAGGGGAGGGACGCGGTGCGCACCACCCGGTAGCCGACCTTGCCGGTCGCCGCGGGGGTGAGTTCGGTCAGGGCGAGCGTGGTGGTGTGGCGGCGGCTGGTGACGGCGTAGGAGCGGCCGGTGTCCGCGTCGGTCCAGGCGGCGAGGCCGTAGGCGGTGCGCTGGTCGTTGACCTCGGCCTGGTCGGCGGAGAAGACCAGCGGCGCGGCCGACTCGTCGGTGACGTCGACCAGGGGCGCGGAGGGCCGCGAGGGGTCGATCCGGTAGACGCGCAACTGGTCGCGGCCCCGGTCGGAGACGACGGCCACGTCGTGTCGGCGGCCGTCGGGGAAGCGCAGGCCGGTGACCAGGTCGACGTTGTTGAACCGGCCGGGCTTGTCCTCCTCCCCCGGCGCGGCGGGCGCGGACAGCGCCTGCACCTGGCGGCCGTCCAGGTCGTACACCCGCAGGCCGCCCTCCTTGGCGGTGGCGATCACCAGACTGGCGTCGGGGTTGCGGTGGTTGCGCCAGATGGCCGGGTCGTCGGCGTTGGCGTTGCCGCCGGCCTCGTCGTCGAAGAGCGACGGCGTCTCGACTGCGGCGGTGACGACGGGGAGCGCAGCCGTACGCGGACGCAGGTCGCCCAGGGCGTGCGCGGGCATGGCCGCGGTCCCGAGGATCACCGCGGTGGCGGCGGCGACGGCGGAACCACGGCGTGAGGTCTGACGCACCTTGTCTCCTGAGGGGATGGGGGGTTGCGGGGACAACCCAACGTCACCTGTCGCACCGTATTGATCGCCAAGGAGGAATGGCGAACGCGTAACCAGTGGGTGAACTCGGCCGACGGCCCCCGCGACGGCGGGTACCCGGGCGTCTTCCCGCCGTGAAGCGGCCTACACGCTACGGGGGCGGGGGCGGCCCCGGGGCGGTCGGAGACCAGGAGGCCGAAGAGCAGGTCGTCTGTCCATGCGCCCTTGCCCCAGGTGGCCTGGCGGCGGCCTTCCCGCGTGAAGCCCACGCGGCGCGGGAGCGCCGCCGAGCGCAGGTTGCGTGCGTCGCACTCGGCGGAGACGCGGTGCGCGCCCCGGCGCTGGAACAGGTCGGCCAGTACCACGCGCACCGCTTCGGTGGCGTAGCCGTGGCCCTCGTACTCGGCGGCCGACCATCCGCCCCCGGCGGGCTCGGTGCCCGTGCCGGCTCCATCGGGCACCGTGCACCGTGCGCGGGCCGGAACGCCGACGGGGGCAACCGGGTGCCGATGGGCACCGGTTGCCCCCGCCGGGCGCGATCAGGCCATCAGGCCATCGGGACCGGGTACGTCGGGTACTCCACACCGGAGACGTGCTGGACGACCCGGATGACCTGGCAGGAGTAGCCGAACTCGTTGTCGTACCAGAGGTAGAGGATCGCGTCGTCACCCTCGACCTTCATGGCACCGGCGTCGATGATCGAGGCGTGGCGCGAGCCGATGAAGTCGCTCGACACCGCGTCGGGGGCGCTGATGAAGTCGATCTGGCGCTTGAGCGGCGAGGCCAGCGACACGTTGCGGAGGTAGTCGAGGACTTCCTCGCGGGTGGTCTCGCGCGCGAGCCGCAGGTTGAGGATCGCGATCGAGACGTTCGGGACCGGGACGCGGATCGAGCTGCCGGTGATCCGCGCCTTGAGGTCGGGCAGCGCCTTGGCGACGGCGGAGGCGGCCCCCGTCTCGGTGATCACCATGTTGAGCGGCGCCGAGCGACCGCGGCGGTCCGACTCGTGGTAGTTGTCCAGCAGGTTCTGGTCGTTGGTGAACGAGTGGACGGTCTCCACGTGGCCGCGCAGGACGCCGTACTCGTCCGCCATGGCCTTCAGCGGCGGGACGATCGCGTTGGTGGTGCAGGAGGCGCAGGACAGGATCTGCTCGTCCGGCTTGATCGTGTCGTGGTTGACGCCGTGGACGATGTTGGGGACGTCGCCCTTGCCCGGCGCGGTCAGGACGACCTTGGCGATACCGGGCTGGAGGTGCTTCGACAGGCCCTCCCGGTCGCGCCACCGGCCGGTGTTGTCGATGAGGATCGCGTCCTGGATGCCGTACTCGGTGTAGTCCACCGACGTCGGGTCGCTGGAGTAGATCACCTTGATCTCGTTGCCGTTGGCGATGATCGTGTCGTTCGCCTCGTCAACGGTGATCGTGCCCTGGAACTGGCCGTGGATGGAGTCACGGCGCAGCAGCGAGGCCCGCTTGACGATGTCCTGGCCGGCGCCCTTGCGGACGACGATGGCGCGCAGCCGCAGGCCGTTGCCGGAGCCGGACTTCTCGATGAGCAGGCGGGCGACGAGGCGGCCGATGCGGCCGAAGCCGTACAGGACCACGTCGCGCGGCTCGCTGCGCTCGATCTTGTTGGCACCCGTGGCGCCGGCGACGGCCTCGGCGGTGAACTCCTCCACCGAGAGACCGCGGTCGTCGGTCTTGTACGTCGCGGCGAGCATGCCGATGTCGATCTGGGACGGGCCGAGATCGAGCGTGGTGAGGGCCTGGAGGAACGGCAGCGTCTCGGTGACCGAGAGTTCCTCACCGGCGATCTGCCGGGCGAATCGGTGGGTCTTGAGGATGCTGACCACCGACTTGTTCACCAAGGAGCGGCTGTGAAGCAGGACGGTGACGTCCCGCTCGCGGTGCATCTTCCCGATGATCGGGATCATCGATTCCGCGATCTCTTCGCGGTTCTTCCAGTTGGTGAACGAGTCGTCGTTGACAGTCACAGGTTTATCTTTCGAGCTAGGCGGCGCTCATATGCTAACCCCACCCCGGTTTGATCAATCAAAGGGGTCCCCCGCCCCGGGGACTGTCCTCCCCCGCCCGCGGCCAGCGGGGTGTCGGCTTCCCCGACGAGAGCTGCTCCACCACTTCGGCCAGGTCCTGACACGCCTGCTCGATCCTCAGGCGGATGTCGCTCTGCTCGGTGACGAGCGCCGACAGCAGCAACGAGGTCAGGGCCGCGCAGCCGTTGAGCGCCTGGAGGTTGGCCATGGCCTCGACCAGTGTGTGGTCCGAGAAGGGACCGGCCCGGTCGATGGCCGCCGAGTTCGCCAGTACGGACACCAGCAGCACGCAGGGTGCGCTCCCCGGCAACTGGAAGCGCAGGGCCGCCCAGATGAGGAGCGGGAAGACGAGGAAGAGCAGCGCCAGCTGGCTCCTGGTCGCCAGGAGGGTGACGGCGACGGCCGACAGCAGCAGGGCGCTCGCCTCGGCCCACCGGTAGACATCCTGCGGCAGGCGGGCTTTGCGCAGGACCAGGAGCAGCGGCGTGACCACGAGCACGCCCATGGCGTCACCGGCCCACCAAGTCCACCACACCGTCCAGAATCCGCTGTGCGGCAGGCTGTGGGTGAGTACGAGCAGCCACGTGCCGACGGTGGCGCTGATCAGCATCGGTGCCAGACCGCCGAGGAAGACCAGCGCCAGGCCGTCGCGGAGCCGGTCCAGGGCGACGCGGAAGCCGACCCGGCGCAGCATCAGACAGGCGCACACGGGAGCCAGGGTGTTGCCCGCCAGGATCCCGACACCGACGGGGTCGATCGGGCTGATCGACTGGATGACGAGGAAGGTTCCGAGTGCGATCCCCGGCCAGACGCGCAGCCCCCACCAGAGCAGGAACGCCACGGCGATGCCGGTGGGCGGCCACAGAGGCGTGACGACCGCGCCGTCGATCACCACCTGCTGGAGCAGGCCGACCCGTCCGCCCCCGTAGTAGGCGGCGGCCACGGCGAGGATCCGAAGCACAGCCGGGCACAGACGTCGCAGGTCCTCGGTGCGCATCACTTCATCAGACAGCAGTCCGCGGCCGCCGGTGGAGCGTGACACGCGCTACGGGGCCCCGGGAGTCACCCGGTCCGTGCCTGGACCTGGACTGCCCGCCTCGTGGCACAGGACGAGCACCGCCGCGTCGTCGGCGTGGCCGGTGGAATCGGCGACCTTCATCACCTCGGCGGCCAGCTCACGGGGGTCGGCGCCCGCCCCCGCCCTGACCACCTCGGCCACCCGCTCCAGCCCCGCTTCGATCGGGAACGACGGGCCTTCGACGACGCCGTCGGTGACCAGGACGAACGCGCCCTCCGTCGTCAGCCGGCGCCGGGTCACCGGGTAGTGCGAATCCGGCAGCATCCCCAGGGGCAGGCCTCCGTCGTCCTCCGCGATGCCGTGCTCACCGTCGATCGTGGCCCACACCCCGGGCACATGACCGGCGCGGGCGCTCTGGATCTCCCACGTGACGGGGTCGAACCGCAGGAAGGTGCAGGTCGCGAAGAGATCGCAGTCCACCGACAGCAACAGATCGTTGGCCCGGCTGAGCACCTCGCCCGGATCGGCGGCGGCAGCCGCGACCGCGCGCACGGCGATCCGTACCTGCCCCATGAAGGCAGCCGCCTCGACGTCGTGACCCTCCACGTCACCGATGGAGAACCCGAGGGCCCCCTCGGGGAGCCGGAAGCCGTCGTACCAGTCACCGCCGATGCTCAGGCCGTCCCGGGCGGGCGCGTAGCAGGCCGCTGTACGCAGCCCCGGCACGGCCGGAAGCGCCGCGGGCAGGATCTCCCGCTGCAACGCCTCGGCCAGCTCCACCCGGGCCTGCTGGAGCTCCGCCCCTTCCCTCGCCTGGGCGGTGAGCCGGCCGAGCCTGATCAGCAGGTCGTCGGCGGTCGCCGACCTCGTGGGCCGATGGGGGCTCATGGACCGCTCCGGGGTACGTCCGATTCCGGGCCCTGGCACACAAGCCCGGATTCATCCTATTTGGACGGTCCGCTGATCACATCGGGAGAGCGTCACCCGCGCTCCCGCCCCGGGCGGTCGGCAGGCCGTCGCGCGAAGCCGCGGCCGACGTGTCGAAATGGGAGGTACGGCTCCGACGTCCCCTGCGAGAGGCCACCGCGGTGGCGGCCGGCGAACAGGACAGAACAGAAGCAGCACAAGGAGTGACACCTCATGAAGTACATGCTGATGCTCCTGGGGAAGCAGTCCGACTACGACGCCATGGCCGGCAAGGCGAGCGCCGACAGCCCGGCCTGGTCCGAAGCGGACCTCAAGGCGATGTTCGACCACATGGGCGCGCTGAACGACGACCTCGCCGAGGTGGGCGAACTGGTCGACGGGCAGGGGCTCGCGGAACCCAAGCGGGCCCGCTTCGTCACCGCGGGCCCCGACGGCACCCCGGTGGTGTCGGACGGGCCGTACGGGGAGACCAAGGAGGTGCTCGCCGGGTACTGGATCGTCGACGTCCCCGACTTCGCACGGGCCGCCGAGATCGCCGCCCGCGCCCACGCCTGCCCCGTCCCCGAGGGCACACCGAACTACCCGGTCGTCGTCCACCCGGTCGGCGAGGGCACGGGGACCGAGATCTGATCGCCGGTCCCGCACCCGTGGACGAGTACCTGCTGCGTCGGCTGGCGCCGCAGGTCCTCGGCGCGCTCGTCCGCCGCTACGGGCACTTCGACCTCGCCGAGGACGCGGTGCAGGAGGCCCTGCTCGCCGCCGCGCGCCAGTGGCCCGGCGAAGGCCGCCCCGGCAATCCGCGCGGCTGGCTGATCCGAGTGGCCTCCCGCCGTCTCATGGACCTGCTGCGCGGCGAGGACGCCCGCAGGCGCCGCGAGGCGACGGCGGCGGCGCTGACCCCCCGCGACGAGTTCGTCGCGCCGCCGCCGGGCGAGAGCCGTGCCCCCGCCGAGGACGACACCCTCAAGCTGCTCTTCCTGTGCTGCAGCCCCGAGCTGAACCCGGCCGCCCGGGTCGCCCTGACCCTGCGCGCCGTGGGCGGCCTGACCACGGCGGAGATCGCCCGCGCCCACCTGGTGCCCGAGGCGACCGTGGCCCAGCGCATCACCAGGGCGAAACGGCGGCTCAAGGCCTCGGGCGCGCCTTTCGGGATACCGCACGACGACGCTTACGCCGAGCGGCTCGCGGACGTGCTCCAGGTGCTCTACCTGATCTTCAACGAGGGCTACACCGCCACGTCGGGCCGCGACCTGCAACGCGCCGACCTCGCCGCCGAGGCGATCCGCCTCACCCGCGCGGTCCACGCCCTGGTGCCGGCCGACGGCGAGGTGGCCGGACTGCTCGCCCTGATGCTGCTCACCGACGCCCGCCGGGCGGCGCGCACCACGCCCGACGGCAGCCTGGTCCCCCTCGCCGAACAGGACCGCGGGCTCTGGGACCGCGAGGCCGTCGCCGAGGGAGTCGCCCTGGTCAGCGACGCCCTCACCCGCACCCGGCTCGGCCCCTACCAGCTGCGCGCCGCGATCGCGGCCGTCCACGACGAGGCCGCGAGCGACGAGGACACCGACTGGGCCGAGATCCTGGGCCTGTACGAGATCCTGGTCCGCCTCGTCCCCGGCCCCGCGGAACGCCTGGGCCACGCGGTCGCGGTGGCGATGGTGCACGGGCCGCGGCAGGCCCTGGCCCTGCTCTCGGAGCTGGACGAGGACGAACACCTCGCCGGCCACCACCGCCTCGAAGCCGTACGGGCCCACCTCCTGGAGATGGCCGGCGACGGGGCGGCGGCCCGCGCCGCCTACGCGAAGGCCGCCGGCCTCACCCTCAGCATCCCGGAGCGCCGCTACCTCCAGTCCCGGGCCGCCCGCACCGCGAAGGACCCACCCGCGTGACCGGCCGCCGCCCACGGCGGTCGGACCCAACGTCCGTCGGCTGAGCGCGGTCTGACGCCGTCGCACCGGTCCTGGGCGGCTGGAGGAATGAGGATTTCCGCATGCTGTCGATGAGTCGCGTGCAAGGATGTCGCCCGTGACCAGATCGTCCTCCTCGCCCGTCGCCGAGGGCACGCCTCGCAACTACGGCCTGGGTCCCCGCGCCGCTGCCGTGCTTGTGTTCGGGTCGTCGGCCGCGGTTCTGGTGGTGGAGATCGTCGCTTTGCGGCTGCTGGCTCCCTACCTCGGCCTCACCCTCGAGACCAGCACCATGGTGATCGGCATCGCCCTCACCGCGATCGCCGTCGGCTCCTGGCTGGGTGGGCGCATCGCCGACCAGGTCAATCCACGCCGGCTCATCGGCCCCTCGCTCGGGATGTCGGGAGCGGTCGTGGCTCTCACCCCCGCCGTGCTGCGCACCACTGCGGAGTGGGCACCAGCGATGCTCTTGTTGATCGCGTCGCTGACCATCCTCGTGCCGGGCGCCCTGCTCTCCGCGGTGACGCCGATCGTGACCAAGTTGCGTCTGACCAGCCTCGCCGAGACCGGAACGGTTGTCGGTCGACTGTCCGGCGTCGGCACCGTCGGCGCCATCGTCGGCACGGTCCTCACCGGCTTCGTCCTCGTCTCGCGGTTGCCGGTCAGCGGCATCCTGATCGGTCTCGGAACACTGCTGGTGGCCGGCTCGGCGCTGGTTGAGTGGCGAACGCGCGGGTGGAGCGGTACCCCTGTCCTCACACTCGTGGTCGTCGCCGGCGGCCTCGCCACCATGGTCGCGCCCGGTGGCTGCGACGCGGAGACCAGGTACCACTGCGCACGGGTCGTCGCAGACCCCGACCGGGGCAGCGGCCGCACACTCGTCCTGGACGGCGTGCGGCACTCCTACGTCGACATCGACGACCCGACCTTCCTCGAGTTCGAGTATGTGCGCGCCATCGCGTCGGTGGTCGATGCCGCCTTTCCCAAGAGCGAGCCACTTGCCGCCCACCACCTGGGCGGCGGCGGGCTCACCTTTCCCCGTTACCTCGCGGCCACGCGGCCTGGGACGCACAGCCTTGTGTCCGAGATCGACAGCGGGGTCGTGCGCATCGACCGCGACCAACTGGGTCTGAGATCAGCAGGCGGAATCGACGTACGCGCCGAGGACGGCAGGGTCGGCCTGAGGCGACTGGACGCCGGCAGTCGTGACCTCGTCGTCGGCGACGCCTTCGGGGGCGTCAGCGTGCCGTGGCACCTCACTACGGTGGAAGCGATGACTGACGTACGGCGGGTGCTCGACGAAGACGGCCTGTACGTTGCCAACCTCATCGATCACGGTGGTCTGGCCTTCGCACGTGCCGAAGTAGCCACGCTCAGCGAAACCTTCGAGCACGTCGCCCTCGTCGGCGAACCCTCCGATATCGGCCTCGACCCGACCGCCACCTCCGCGGGCGGCAATCTGGTGGTGCTCGCCTCCAACCGCCCAGTCGACCTCCGCGCGACCCAGGAGGCACTGGACGCCCGGCAAACCGGCTGGAAGATCGCCACCGGCGACGACCTCACCTCCTGGATCGGCGACGCCCAACTGCTCACCGACGACTACGCACCCGTCGACCAGCTCCTCCAGCCCTACAGCCCACGGAGCAGCCGGTGAGGACACACGTCCAGGCCATGCCGTACTCCGAACCATCATTCCGACTGCTGAACCGGTTCGAGCGGCGGCGGTGAGCGGTCAAGGCGCACCGGTCCCCAACTGATCCTCAAAACGATCGAGGGGGCGGTTTTGTTTTGTAAAAAAAAGGCCCCCCATGGCACTCAAAGGGTATATATGAATTACAAAACAAATAAAAAAAAAAACAAAAAACTTAAAAACTTATT